>NZ_JBICHO010000318.1:0-26077 GCF_043100905.1 Rhodopirellula sp. JB055
CAGCAGCCGCACTGCAGCTCATCCGTCCACGGTGCATGATGAAGGTCAGCACGATTCGCAACATCATCATTTGTGCCAGCGGCTTGAGCCCAGTTTGGCAGAGGAAGGCCTTGAGCTTGGGAGCGACTTCGGGGACGATGACCATTGGTGGGGCCTTCAACGTGAAGGGTGTAAACACAAGCAACTCGTCATGGGTTGGCCCCGCCTTTCATTGCAATACCAATCTGGCGAAGCTCACGCAAAAAGCGCAACTTCAAAACTAACGCGTCGGGTTATGAAAAACCAATGCCTCACGCAAAAGTGCAACTTCAAAACTGACGCGCCGGTTGTGATGGGTGGACTTGGCCAACACTGACGGCCAAGCGTCCCCATCCTGCTTCACAAAGCTCGATCGAAACGTGTCAGGCTGCCCAAGAGACTCTTAATTCGCCCACTGCGACAGTCATTGACTGTGCAGTGCTCAACTGGCGACCGGAGTGGGGGCGTCTTGGGCGATGAGCCCTTTGGATTTCAGCTCCCGCCAGAAAGCTTCCGGGATAGCGACTTTCATCGATGCGACGTTTTCCTTCACCTGCTGGGAAGTGCGAGCCCCGGGGATTTTCGCTGATACGGTCGAGGGTGCCTCTGCAAATTGCAGGGTAGCGGTTTTGATGTCGATCCCGTGTTTGGTTGCGACTGCACTGATCGCAGCCAACTTTTTCTTCATGGGATTTGGGATCCGACTGGAATAGTTGAAACGGTCACGCCCGGCGAGAAATCCGCCGTTGAGAGGAGCACCAATGACCGCCGAAATGTCGCGTTCATCCAGCAGTGGGAAGTTTTTCTCCAGTTTGGTCAGTTCTGGCATGGCTCCCTTGGCGGCTTCGTCAAAGTGTTGGAGCCAGTCATCGCCAAAGTCGCTGTTTTGAGGTGACAGATCGTGAATGAAGACGATATCCAGAGATGAAACCCCAATGCGTTGCAGGCTGTCTTCGACCGAGCGTCGCGTACCCGCCGCCGTGTAGTCGTGTCGTAGGTTCGAATCCCGGAATCCCAAGCGGCGTTCAGCATCGCTAGGATTTCGTCATCATCTGAAATGGTGTTGAAACCGTTCCCCGCTGCTAACCCGCACAACATCACTTGCGGCCGGTGCGAGGGCGTTCTCAACGAAGGCCGGGTGCTTCGGCGAGAGCGGTCACTTCGCCACTGTCCAGCCAGACGGTTTCGCATCGGCTGCAGGAGTCAATCGCGACGCGTCCCGGGCCGGCATAAAAAAATGACTCCATGGACAGGCAACACTTCGGACACGTCAGTCGCGAGTGATGATCGCGGGGGCCGTCCAATGCGGGATCGAACTCGCCAGTCTGATCGGGGCCAATGTAGGAACTTCGTCGCTCTCGAACCAGCATCGCAAACGCGGCTTGATTCAAAAGGATGCCCTGGCATTTTCGGCAACCTTCGATGGGATAAGTGTCAATCGAGCCGATTTCCAACGGCGTTTCATCACAGGTCAGGCAGGGTGTGTTTGACAAGGTGCCAGTCAAAACGAGTCCGTCACGGGAATTCGCGAGTGGGGTGCTGACGGCAAGGCGGGAGCAGTAGTCACAGCAATAACGCCCGGATCGCCCCATACGTGAGACAGGGGCACCGCAAGATTCGCAATTCATCGGGGTTTCTTCCATCATTCAACTGACACGTGACGTTCCAGCAAACAGCTTTGCTGTTGGAAACGTGGGTCACGGAATGATCGGATGAGAACGTGTCTTCGCGCGCGGACGGATGCATTGCCACCAAAACGTAGCGATGCGGTTGATTATGACGGATGAACCAATTGGCGCGGCTTTTGACCGGTTCAAACGACACAACAAAACAGTGAGATCAGCCGTTGGTGCAGTTTCCTGCCACGGCGGACAAGAGGTAAAGCGGCAATGCACATCGTGGTCATTTGGGTTGCCGAGCGTGGTTTTGGAAGAAGTCCCAGATGAGGTCGAAGCCTTTGACATCTTGGTTGGAATACCCAATCAGTCGAGCGGGAAAGTACTGCGAACCGCCAGGCAGACCATGTCCACCTCCGATGACTTTGTACAACATCACGGCAGTGCCACGTTCGCCGCCCTCCCAAAGCTTGCTTTCGATGTGAGAGTGGTCTTCCTTGTTGATGTCCGGTATCAATTCAATCTTCGGTTCGGAATTGGTTTGGTTGTGCTTCACCCACAACGAAACGGCTTCGTCCGTCGGAATCGCGATTCCTCGCGGTGCGTCCTCGTGACCTTTGACTTGGTTGAATCGATTTGTCAGAGGCTTGCCGACTGGGCCGCCATCGTAGGGGACCAGTCGATCTTCGGTACCGTTCATGTAAAGGATCGAAACCGGTGATTTCGGGGTGAACGTTTTGCTGAGCGGTTCTCCCATCGTGGCGATGACCACCGCAACGGCAGCAAAAGTTTCGGAATGTTCCATTGCCAAACGCTGAGTCATGAAGCCACCATTGGAAACGCCGGTGGCAAAGATGCGGTTGCGGTCGATGGGATGTTCCTTGGACGCCCGTTCGATCAAATCCATCACAAAGCCGACATCGTCGATGGTTTGGTCGTGTTCAGCGAACATGGGTGATTCGCGGCCATCGTTCCAGTGTTTGTCGATCCCGTTTGGATAAATGACAATGAATCCTTCCCGGTCGGCGACGGGAGTCAGCCCCATGACAGAAGCCGTTCGCGAATTTCCGCCTCCGCCGTGCAAGCAAACGACCAGCGGGACTTTGGCGTCGGCAGGAAGATCTTTAGGCACATGGATACGATATTCGCGATCCAAACCGTTGTGCTTCACCGAGACGCTTTCGCCGGTCGCTCCAGATCGCAACCGGAATTGAGCGAAACCGATGATGGATCCCAATGAAACAACAGTCATAACGACTGCTGAAACAGTCAATCGAAGGAAGATGGTTTTCTTGCGAGACATCGAGGGCACCACGGGATAGCTGTTGCGGTCCGAATTCATGGAGAATCCGGTTACGGAGTTCGGTTGGGAATTCCGTGTCGGGCTGACTTTTGGTCCGTGACACAATACCTCGGCAAGCCGTCTGTGAGTGTTTCACTTTGAATCAATATGTGCCCGGCGTGGTGCGAATTGGTCGCTGTCCGAATTATTGGCCAATCCGGCTACGGATTTTAGTCGCAGTCGTCGTGGACGAGTCAACGAGTCCTTTGAGTGGGCGTTGAACTTGTCACAGCGAACTGCCAGTCGCTGCCAAGTGTGTTTCGAAGAATGCGTAGATGATCGAATTGGAATCCGCGTTGGGCGAGTGGTCTGGGCGATTCGTCATGGCGACCCGGTCATCGTGACCAAGCAAATCATTGATGGCGACGGAATGGTTCAGGGCTTCCCACCGGCGAATGGGATCAGCCGATCCGCCGGAAACCAGAAACGGTCGCGGTGCCATGAGCGCGTGCAGTTCGTGCAAATCGTGACCCTTGCCCACCAGTTTTGGGTACAGACCGCGGGCTGGATTGTCGGCGGTGATGAGCCCCCGTTTGCGCCAAGGACGCGGGTGATAACCCAGGTACCACGGTTCCCAATAGTTCACGCCGGACATCGTTTCGTCGAACACAATGCCAGGATCCGACCAAACCCCACAGGCGAAACGATCGAAGAGACAGGCCGCGAACATCGCCCACTTTCCGCCGAAGGAATGGCCCACGATGCCAATCCGATTTGAATCAACCTCGGGGCGGTCTGCCAATACCTGCCAAGCATTCGCGGCAGCGCAGCCAAGCATCGACAACGGTTGCACCGAAGCATCATCAATGGACGGATGGTACAGCGAATACGTTTTGGCTTGCGTTGCCTCCGTCGTGCCAATCGAAAGGGTCACGAAACCACGGCGAGCCAACTGCAGGGCGAAATCTCGATGGGGTTTTCCATCGCCGATGGCTGTTTCGGGTTCGTAGTAGACCGTCAGGACGGCGGGCAGCGATTTCGATTTGGAGCGATCGTGATCGGGAATCAAAAGGTAGCCGGTTGTCCGCTGCGTGGGTGTCCACTGGAATTCAATCGTTAGCTTCGTCAACGATTCCATCTTCGTCGATTTCACGATCTTCACCTGCGGATCTGATAGCAAGGCCGGCCACTCACCCAGCATGCTCTCCCATCGAGAACGAATTTCTTTCCGTCTTTGCGGCCACTGGTTCGCTTTCGTGACTTGCGTTCCATCATCAAAAATCAACGGGGATCGGTAGCTCCCTACCTTGTCTGCGAAATTCATAGGTGGCTTGCAATACGCCGTTGGGTCCGGCTTGATCTCGCGATTGACTGTCATCGACGCCAATTCGTTGGGGCGATCCCATTTGATTTTCGCGAGGAAGATTCGATTGTCGCTACCGTGTTTTTCAATCCCTTTGGGTTGCATCCATTCAGCAACAGATACCCAGGTTTCGTCTTTTGAAATGCGAGTGACGCCAAAGTTTCCAAGTCGCGCACCGTGCTCGGGAACCAAAACGCGTTCAGTGGATCGAATCACACGCAGAGTTTGAGGGTTTACCTGAGCGATGAACAGCGGGGCGCGATGTCGAAACACGTGGTCGTTGCTTGCGTCTCGACGAGTGTAAACCAAAAACAATCCATCGCTGTGAGTCACCCAGTGTTGTTGGGTGTTGTAGTTACCCAGTTCTTGACCGTCATCAAATTTCCAAGTTTGAGGTTCGTCGAAATGAAGTCCATCTTCACTGGTCGCGACATAACCATGTTGGTCATTCCGAAGCGTCAAGTAAAATCTTCCCTCGTGATGCGTCAAAGACGGTTCGTACAAACCACGGTCGACCGGAATGGTCAGAGCGTTCCCGTGCTGCACATAGTGAAGCGTCTGGCCATCAAAGCGACAACGCACGATGATTGACGAAAATTGCTTCTGGTCGGGCTCTTTGCAGTAGACCGGCACCAAGACATCTCCGCCGGGCAAGTCAACTCGCTGGGCACTTCCAGAACCAGCATTTTGAAAGCGTGGTTGGTTGGGTAACTCAACGACCTTCCAATCGTTCCACGTCCGGGTCTTCGGATTCAACACGCTGTACGCGATCCCGCGAGGCCGGACATGCATGACTCGGTTGTTTCGATACCAAACGGTCTGGCCGATTCCGAGCAGACGTTGGCTCGCAGCGTGCCACTGAGGCACGAAATCGCAAACGGTGGTTTCGTCGCCATCTTGGATCAATTCGCGTGCACCTTCTCCGCCACGCGGGATGACATCGCCGTCAACGGTCTGACGAGAAAACGAGTCGATGGGGGTGAGGTTGGACCACGATTTTGAATCGGCTGGCTTTCGGGACTGGTGCAACCGATAGAAGACGTCGGACCCGGACAGCAACAATTTTTGAGTTGTCATCACGGCAGTTGGCTTTCCGCTCTCTTCTGGAATCACGCCCACGCGAGCGTGCACCCAGCATTCCTTTCCGTCAAACCCCTGATGGGCAACCTCCAAGGAAACTGCATAGTCCAGCACTGGTTGTATTGTGCGATCCGCGTTCTGGTTTTCGTTGACTGAAACCTCATCGCCTTGATAGAACCACGCCACCGGAATTCGCGTGATTTGCAACGAGTTCAACCGTGGGTACTCACAATGCGCCAGCAACACGTGGTCGTCTACAAACTCGATCGCGGTGTAGCAGTACCAACCTTCTGGATCCGTTCCCACGTTGCGGATGTTTTGCCAAGTTTTGCCATCGTCTTTGGAAATCGCGGCGGTGAAAGGCCGACGCCCGACGGGCTTTTCCGCCGCCAATTCATCGTCGCCGTTGTTCCACAACATCAACAAGTCACCGGTCGATGGAATCCGTTCGATTGAGGCGGGCGAAACGGTGGGCTGAGTGAATGTCGAAGGAGTCAGCTCCGACCACGTGTCACCTTGGTCGTCCGAGTAAGAAAGCAACTGGCAATTTCCACTGCGACAAAACATCATCAATCGACCGTCACGCAACTCGACGACGCCAGGTTCTTGTGCAAGCGATTTCGAGGTCAACGCACTCTTGCTGCGTTGCCAAGTGGTGCCGCCGTCATCGGACAGATAGCAAACCATTTCGGCGGATTGGCGGTAGCCTTCCCAGCCGACTCGATAGTGGACGGCCAAGGGAACGACCAGCCGGCCGCTGCGAAGCTGGATCACTCGGTCGTTGTTCAGGACGCTATAAGATGGAGTGTCTTTGGGGACGATGCGCGTTGGCTCAGACCAAGTTCCCCCTTCGTCCGAGCTGGTTCGCATCATGATGTCGTCCAAGAACAAGTGCTTCGCTTCTGGTGTTGGGTCATACTTGCGAATGTAGAACAAACCAATGCGACCATCTTGAAGTCTTAGCAGCGAGACAGACATCAAATTCGAGTCACCGTCGCCACGTGCAATCACGGATTCGTCGTCGTCCGACCACGTCACGCCATTGTCGTTGGACACTCGCGAAACCAATTCCGCGGGGGCATGATCGCTGGTCCCGATGAATTTGGTGTAGACCAGCAGCAGTCGCCCGTCCTTCAACCGAACGAAGTCGCCTTCGCTGTTTCGAGCGTTCCCAGGCCGCGGTTCGATTCGCAGGATTTTCTCGACTCCTTCGGGAACCCCGGCCGGAGGTCGTTGGGCGTGGGCGGTGCAAGTGAGCAACCCAACCAGGATGGCAGGCAGCGCGCAGACGGGCGTCGTTAGCAGAGACATGGTGTTTCCTACGGCGGGAAATTCGTTGCATCGTCGAGGCGGGGACGCTTCGGATTTGGCGAGAAAATGGCCGCGAAATCAGGACGATTGCGACGAAGTGGGGCGGGGAACTGTCAGGCGGGAATCGCATTCGTGATCAAAGCGACATGATAGTGCATTTTGAGCATCCCAATCGCGTTTGCTCAGCGATTCGCCTTCGCGGAACGATGCGGTGAGCCCCGGCTCCCTTAACACTCAGCACGTCGATGCGTTGGGTGCATGGCCAGGATGCGAGGAATGCATTGGACGTTTGTTCGCCGAGCCCGATACTAGTACGTGACCCATCTCTACCAAGTGAACCTGCTTGGAACCTGTTTGCAACTACAAGAGGACGCGGACGATGAACTCCACTGTTAACAACACGATCGCTCCAACGACGACAGCTCAGTTTTGTCGACAATTCGCGAATCGACTTTTTCGCCGGCCCGTATCCATTCGACCTATCGCGCTCACGATGGGATGTTTGGCTGCATCCACCAGCGCATCTTTGTTCGCTCAAACCGATGCGATCAGCAAGTGTCCCGTGATGGGCGATCCGGCCGGACCAAATCGCCATACCGTCGCCGGTGCGATGGACAACGGTGATTGGTGGCCCAACCAATTGAATCTGGACATGCTTCATCAGAATTCGATGAAGAGCAATCCCATGGGGCCGGATTTTGACTATGCCGCTGAATTCAACTCGTTGGATTTGGATGCGGTCAAAGCGGACATCAAAGAACTGATGAACACCTCGCAAGACTGGTGGCCCTCGGACTATGGACACTACGGTCCTTTGTTCATCCGGATGGCTTGGCACAGCGCGGGCACCTACCGAGTGTCTGATGGACGTGGTGGTGCATCCGATGGCACGCAACGTTTCGCTCCGCTGAACAGTTGGCCTGACAACGCGAGCTTGGACAAGGCCCGGCGATTGCTGTGGCCGATCAAGCAGAAATACGGCAGCAAGATTTCTTGGGCGGACTTGATGGTCCTGACCGGCAACTGCGCGCTCGAAGACATGGGCTTTGAAACATTTGGTTTTGCTGGTGGCCGTGAAGACGTCTGGGAACCGCAGAAAGATGTTTACTGGGGTCCGGAAACCACGTGGCTCGGTGACAAACGTTACAGCGGCGACCGTGAGTTGCAAAACCCATTGGCGGCGGTGCAAATGGGATTGATCTATGTCAATCCTGAAGGCCCCAATGGCAAACCCGATCCGATTGCTGCGGCGAAAGACATTCGCGAAACGTTCGCTCGGATGGCAATGAACGATGAAGAAACCGTTGCTTTGATCGCAGGCGGACACACGTTTGGCAAAGCCCATGGTGCGGCGCCACCCGAAGGCAACCTCGGTCCTGAACCCGAAGGCGAAGGCTTGGCGGCACAGGGTTTGGGATGGATCAACAAGTACGGGACTGGCAACGCGGGTGACACGATCACCAGTGGCTTGGAAGGTGCGTGGACATCCACCCCGACGGAATGGTCCAACGGCTACTTTGAAAACTTGTTTGGCTATGACTGGAAATTGGTGAAGAGTCCCGCCGGCGCTTGGCAGTGGACGCCCACGGACGAATCCGCTCAAGACACCGTCCCGGACGCTCACGACCCGTTGAAGTCACACGCACCGATGATGTTCACGACCGACTTGGCTCTGAGAATGGATCCGGAATACGGCAAGATCTCGCGTCGATTCCATGACAACCCAGAACAATTCGAAGAGGCTTTTGCGAAGGCGTGGTACAAGCTCACTCACCGGGACATGGGCCCCGTTTCGCGATTGCTCGGTGACGGTGTTCCTGAACCGCAACTGTGGCAGGACCCGATTCCCGAAGCCACGTACGACATTATCGGAGCGAAAGAAGTTGAGCAACTCAAGCAAAAGATCTTGGCGACTGATTTGACTTCTTCGCAATTGGTCTCGACGGCTTGGGCATCCGCTTCGACGTTCCGAAACAGCGACATGCGAGGTGGAGCCAACGGGGCTCGCATTCGTTTGGCACCGCAGAAGAATTGGGAAGCCAATGAACCAGCCGAGTTGGCAAAGGTTTTGACAACACTGGAGGCCGTTCAGAAAGAATTCAACAGTTCACGCAAAGACGGAAAGCAAGTTTCCATGGCGGACCTGATCGTGCTCGGCGGTTGTGCGGGTGTCGAAGCGGCGGCGATGAAAGCGGGGCATGCGATCAAGGTTCCCTTCACGCCCGGCCGCACCGATGCAACGCAGGAAATGACGGATGTGGAAGGGTTCGAACCGCTGAAGCCAATCGCCGATGGGTTCCGCAACTACCAAGGCCACAACGCCGACCGTCCCGCGGAAGAGATGCTGGTCGACAAAGCCAATTTGCTCTCGTTGACGGCACCTGAAATGACTGTCTTGGTCGGCGGCATGCGAGCCCTCGATACGAACGCTGGTTCCGGTCCGCTGGAAGATCTGGGCATTTTGACCAAACGTCCCGGTGCGTTGACAAACGACTTCTTCGTCAACTTGTTGGACATGAGTACCGTTTGGAAACAGTCCCCCATGTGCGAACACTTCTTCGAAGGACGTGATCGCGAAACGGGCAACCTGAAATGGACGGCCAGTCGAGTGGATTTGGTTTTCGGATCCAATTCGCAATTGCGAGGAATCGCGGAAGTTTACGCCAGCGAAGATGCCAAGGAGAAATTCGTGAAGGACTTTGTGGCCGCGTGGACCAAAGTCATGAACCTTGATCGCTTTGATGTCAAAGACGCGGCGGCGGATGAGACGCAAGTCGCCGCGAAGTAAGACGCAGGCGTCTGGAGGTCGTGCAGTTTTTGAGTGCTGAGTTGGCAAGCGTTTCTCATCACCCTCCTCCTGGGAGGGTCGAGCGAAGCGAGGGGAGGGTCGAGCATCGGAACCAGTGCGTACCCCTGGGCTGTTTCAATCTTTGGTTTTGACACGAATGATGCGTTGTTGGTTTCTGTTCTTTCCTCCGCCCCAACGGGGCAGCTCCAACAAAGCCCCAGGCATCGCCTGGGGTCTCGAGACGGAGATTCCGACACCAGCCCCAACGGGGCGGCCCTACGAAAGACTCCCCAGAACCCGCTAGGACCGCCCCCGTTGGGGCTTCGTAATCATGGTCCCGCCACAACCCAGGGCGTTGCCCTGGGCTGGCATAGGGCTGCCCCGGTGGGGCGAAGTCGAGCAGTGCGAGCCGCTTCCCATGCTCGGCCCCCCTCCCTCGCGTACGCCTGAACGGCGTCGCTCGACCTCCCCCGAAACTTCGTTTCAAGAAAGGTTCTCATGCAAAACTCCGCTAAAACGCGGACTCGATCAACTGCATGACCTCTACGTCGACGAGGTGACGAGTCCTCCGACTCGTCCCCTTCGCCTGGCCGCATTCAACTGCCGAGGCGGAGAAACGGAACGGACCAATGACGGTGGATGATTGGATTTCAGTGTTCGTCTGTTGGAACCAGCTCGTGTTCCAGGTAGTCAAAGGCAAACGGATCGCCGATGGACGTCCAAAGAAACATTCGGCCGCCACGTTCTGCTAGATAGTAGTGGTGGGTCGTGGGCCAGAGCGATCCCTCCAGTGTCAGCTTGACTCGCTGGTGGGAATGTCTGTTTCCGGCTTCCTGCGGAATCAACTCCCAGGTTCCTTTGCTGCGCAGAAAACCAAATCGACTTTCGCGATTTCTGGCCCCATCTACGAACGACCGGAATCGAGCACTGCCATCTGCATTCAATTCGATGAAGTGGGGTTCGCCACCCATGTAGTACTGCTCTGACAAAAACAAAAAGTTCAGCGTTTGTTCAGTTGGCATCCAAGTGCCGTGCAACTCACTGGGGTCAACCACTCGATCCATGTGCCGGTGAGAGTCGTCGATCGATGAGAACGCCAATGTGATCGTGACCATCACAAACGTGGCTGCGAAGAACAATCCGATCAATGCCAAACTGATCCCCCAAACCCATTGTTTCATCTGGGTTCCGTGCCGCGAATCGCGAGCGTCGTCTGGCAAATGATTGAGCGTGTCCATGTGCGAGACTCGGGGGGCTACTTGTTGGTCGGAGTGGGCGAGTTTGTTTTGGATTTCTGGCGACGTGCGTGGTCGATCAGGGAGGAAAGACCTGCCGAGAGGGTCCAAATGATTGAAATGCCGACCAGGCCAGGTGCGGCTCTTTCGATCATTCCGAACCAGCCGAACTCTTCTAGCAAACTTGGGAGGTTGCCTTCGGAATCGGGGGTACGATGACGCGGGATCACCGGAGCGACGAACCAAGCGACAGGCGGTGAGACCAAGAGCGACCAGAAAAAACCGTTGCGACAACCAATGAAGAATGCATGTGTGAGGGAGCGATGATTTGACATTCCCCCACGGTCATTCGGAACGGTCTCGGGCGTTTGGAACGGATCCGGTTTCGATTGTGGTTTGCTCTGGTCGTTCATGAAAATCGCGTGTTCGTTCCGTCATCGTTTTCTTTCGACGAAGACGTAGGCCAGGTTCTCCCTGGCGATGGTGATCGTCCGGTGATTTCGCCATTTGAATACATGGTTGGGTTGTGATCACGCCTCGCTTTGTTCCAAAGCATTGGCCGGGATGCCATGTGGAACATGGCCGACGGGAGGATGCATCATGTGGTGGTTCATTGGGGCGATGGTTTGTGGGCTTCGGTTGGTTGGAGCGACGTTCTTGTCAATCCCCGCTGACACCATCGCTGGGGGACGATCCAATGCATCGCTTCGAATTCGAAGCATTGATCAAGTGTATGAAATCTGACCCACACGATGTCGAACGTTCGCAGCGTTCAAGGTTCGCGAATATTCCCTTCGATCCATCTGCGGTGCCATTCTTTTACGGAACGGTGGTGTTGGTGTGCGGAACGTTGGGTGTTTTGGCGAGTGCGCCAGGGCAAACCGTTGGTGTTTCGGTATTCACGGACTTTTTGATCGAGGCACATAAGTTGTCGCGAAGTTGGGTTAGCTTCGCGTATTTGTCCGGGACGATTGGGAGCGCCTTGCTGATCAGTCGCGCGGGTCGATACTACGATCGGCTGGGTGGCCGATGGGTGTCGGCTGGATCGGCGGCCATGTTGGCGATCGTTTTGGTGGGCATGAGCTACTCGAATGAGATTGCGGGAGTGGTCGCGTCCGCGCTGCCAGCGAGCTATCGAGATGGGGTCGCGTTTGCTGTCCTGGCGGTCGGATTCTTTGCGATGCGTTTCTTCGGACAAGGCATGTTGACGTTGTCGTCGCGCAACATGGTTTTGGAGTGGTTTGCACAGCGGCGTGGGATGGCGTTGGCCTTCATCGGTATTTCGATTGCTTTTGGCTTTTCGATCACGCCCGCGTTCTTTGAATGGTTGATTCAGCGCGGCGGGTGGTCTTGGGCGTGGCAGTCGATTGCGATGATCGTGGCTGGGTTCGCTGTGATCGCGATTGTTTTCGCTCGTGCGCGACCCGAAGAACATGGGATGGTTCCGGATGGTCCGTTTGCGAAGGAGAATCGCAAGGCACATGCGGAAACATTGAGCGGACGTGATTTCACCCTCTCGGAAGCAAGACGCACCTATAGCTTTTGGGTGTTCACTTTCAGTGTGGTGTTGTCAGGATTGCTGCTGACAGCTTTTTCGTTTCACGTTGTGTCCATTTTCGCTGACGCGGGGATGTCGCGTGCCCGGGCGGTTGCGATCTTTGTTCCTGCGGCATTCGTCAGTGTCGTGGTCGAGTTCGTCGGAGGTTGGCTCAGCGATTTTGTCAAACTCAAGTACCTCGCAATGGTGCAGTCGCTCGGCAGTTTGATTCTTGGATTGAGCTTGGCGTTTTTGGGTGACAACGTTTCCATCGTGCTGGTGGTGGTGGGGATGGGATTGATGCAAGGCATGTTCGGCATCATTTCGGGTGTCACCTGGCCACGCTTCTACGGCCGCCGGCACCTGGGTGCGATCTCCGGATTCTCAACATCGATTGTCGTCGCGGGTACCGCGTTGGGGCCGTACCTGTTCAGTGTCGCGCACGACCAAGTTGGAGCGTATCGCCCGGCGACGTTGCTGTGTGCGGTCGCGGCCGTGGTTTTGATCGCGGCGTCCTGGCGGGCCGATCGCCCGGTGTGACCGAAGGCGTTCAACGTTCGCGTTGGAAGAGTTGTTTTCGAAGGACGTCTGCCGCCATGAATGCAGAACCAATCAGCGTTCCTGTCACGTATCCCCAAAACATACCGACTAGGACGATGGGGAAGTATTGAGTGATGTCGTGACCTCGCGGCGTAGGTGACGCATCCAGAGATCGAGTGACCGCGATGACAACAACAAAGAATGTCGCCCCAGCTAACGCTGAAGCTAGACGAGGTCGTTTTCCTTGAAAAAAGAATGCTTGCGCGAAAGCGGTGATCGCGATGAAGACAGCCGCGAGCGAGGCAAAGGAAATCGGTGCACGGATGAATTGCAACAAGGCAAAGATCACGGCGTAGGCTGCTGTTGCAACCAGAATCGTTGCTAGATCGAATTGCCGCTGAGCCGAGTACAACCGTGACCGAACGTTCTCGTCGGAATCGGGGGACATGATTCGATCGGCTCCAGTTCCCGGGTCAGTTCAGGGCGGCTAACTTTGCTTCGCTTCGTGTGCGATACAGAAACGCGTCGGACGTCAGCAATGATACCAGCAGGGCTTTCATGCTGCCGTTGTTATCCCGGTACGCTCGATGGGCAGCTTTCAAAACGGGAGCGTCGTTAAGCGTCTCGTTGCGACCCATCCAGAACCGAAACGCGTGGCGCACGAAGACTTGTTCGACACGTTCGCTCTCGGCCAGTTTTTGAATCAGCTCAAAGGCGTTTGCAACTTTGCCGTCCAGTTCTGGGTCTCCCGAATCGATGATCTCGCCCGTCGTGTCGACTGGTTCGCGGTACTCAACCTCACGATAAAGTCCCGCGTGATTGTACATTTCGAACGGGAACCCGAGCGGGTCCATTTTTCGATGGCAGGTCCAGCAGTAGTCTTCGCGAGTCACTCGCATACGCTGGCGAAGCGGCGTTCGAGGTTCGTCCGGCAGCATCGCGTCGACCGTGATTGGGACATCCGGAATCGCACCGCCGATCAATCGTTCTTGGATCCAGCGACCACGGCGGATGACGTGGTTGTCCATCGCGTCCGAATGAGAGACCAGCCAACTCGGATGGGTCAGGATACCGAGCCGTTCGCCCTCGGGAGCGGTCGCGAGTGTTCGTTCGGGTTTCATCGAACCGCGGCCAAAGCTTCGGCGACTCACTCGAGCGTAGATTGGGGGACCGGTGAGTTTCGCTTCTGTGACGGCGTGATTGATTTTCGGCTTCTTCGCATCTTTCTCGCCTGGCGGTTCCTTGTCCGGGTTGGCTTTCTTCCACTCGGCGAGCGCGAGAGCTTCTTTCTTTGCAGCAGCTTTTTGGGCAGCGACCGAAGCAGCCATCTCTTCACGTGAACGTTGTTTGCCGAAATATGTGTTGTCGGCCTTTCCGGCGACGACGTTGTCAGTCGTCAACAACCGCTGCAAAACATCGGTGTCGTCGTGCAGGATCCATTCGATCAACCGATCCGTGCTGGCGGTCGCGTCGAACATGGCGTTGTAGTGCGCGACACCTCGGTTGTTCACACCTGTTTCGCCAAGTGCTCGAGTGTCTTTGCAAATGTAGCCGCCGAGGTCATAGTCGAAGTAGTCCCGAAAGAACTGCAGGATTCGCGGTTTTCGGATGCTGTCGTCCGCCAGCATGCGTTCGACTTCCCGCTTCACATCTTCTCGCGTTCGCATGCGTCCATCGACGATCGATTGCTTCAGTTCCGCGTCGGGTTGGATGTATCGCAGGGCGTGGTTGACGGCCAATCCCAGTTCCCAATCTTGCAACATGACGCGGCCAGGTTGGTCGGGAGACCCCGCCTCGGCTAGCTCGGGACGGAAGAGCGCGTCGCGATCCAGAAAGATCGCCGAGAGTCCGAGAACCGAGCCATCTTTGACGCCCAGTTTGTCGATCGATTGATTGACGATCGAAACGTAGCTGTCGGATTCGGACTTTGTTGGCGGGCGAAACGTCAACGCTTCGAACAGAAAATCCACTGCCGATCGCACGTGATCTTCCGTGTGTGCATCTTCCTTCATCAAGTCATAGACCGGAGTCAGGGGCCGCATGACTTTGGTGTTGTAGACCAAACTGGTCGGCAATCCCCGCAAATCGCCTTTCATTTTGTCAGCGATCGATTGCGGGTCATCCGTGATCTGGTAGGGCTCGGCGATGCTGAGCGGACCGTCCGCCATGTAGCGCAGGATGTCACCGGCGATGCCTAGGATTTGGGTTGCTTCGGCGCTGTTGACGGTCGAAAAATCAGGGTAGTTTTCCAGTCCATGATTGCGAGGCGATGACAGCACCGCAGGAACGCTCTTGACCGCGGTCGCGTAGGCCACGGTTCCGCCCTGCCATTTGATGATGCGGTCCACACCGAAGTAGAGTTTCAGCTCACCACCGTGGTTGGTGGGCACCGCATCGCCATGAGTGCGCAGGCCCGGTTTAGCGGGGTCGTATTCCGGTTCGGTATTGATCAGCTCGTTCAGACGTGTGATGTGTTCCTCAGGAGTGACACGCCAAATGCGTGCGGGCGAAGAAGTGGGAACAAGCTGGATGCCCTCAGGCAGCGAACCAAACAGAAGATCGTGTTCCAGGAAGTTGCCCTTGTTAGGGTCGCGATGAGCGTGAAAACCGCCTTTGTCCTGCAACTCTCGCGTGAGTTCACCGACGATCCAATCCGAGAACTTCAAACGCTCGATCACCTCCGGCTGACTCATGTCCGGAGGCGGCATTTGTTGCAGGCTGACTTGAGCCCAGACGCTGGTCCATGCACTCGCGTTGATTGCATCAATCGGCCCCAGATTCTCAAGCGAAAGACCTCCTTCCGGATCGGACTCACCGTGGCAGTCGATGCAGTGATTCTCCAAAAAGGGTTCCGCGAATCCCGCGTAGTCTTGGTTGATCGGTTGGCCAGGCGTGTAGGTTTCAGCGCTGGCCAACTGGTCCATTCCAACGAACATCAACAGGATCGCGAGCAACGGTTGGCCAGCCATTCGGGACGTCTTCACCATCGTTATGCCATCACTTCTTTGAGCGGACCGTTGCTGTCGTCATACTTCTTCGCCATTTTGTCGTCCATGTTGAAACGGTCGACGTTTTGGCCGGCGGCACGCAGCAGCGATGTGTACAGCGCGTTGATGGGGCGTTTGCCATCGACTTGCGTGAAGCATCCGCTTTTGAAGGCTCCGTCGAGATTGCCCAGCAGCATGACGGGCCAGTTCGCTCCGTTGGTGTGTTGTTTGTCTGCGTTGTTGCTGGTGTAGACGATTAGGGTGTTGTCCATCATCGTGCCGCTGCCTTCGGGCACGCTGTCCAGTTTTTCCATGATCCGGACCAACATGCGGCTGTTGTACTGACGAATTTTGATCCAGATTGGATTGTCGGGTTGTTCCATGTGCCCCAAGTTGTGGCCTTGTTGTTCGATGCCCAGTCCTTTCCAGGCACCGAAAATTTCGCCGCGTCCGGAACCAATCGTCAGCGTGTTGGTGATGCCCGACGAAAGAGCGGAGATGCCAAGATCGAGCAGACGATCGTGCCAATCGGTTTCGAATTCTGGATTGCTATATCGCTCATCGACTTCCGGAGCGAACTTTCGCAGGTGATCCGAAACGGTGTCGAGCCGGTCTCGCAATCCGTTGACTTCTTGGAATCCCTGAACGTATTGACCGTATCGTTTTTGATCAGATGGCGGCAGCGATTCCCCTTTGCTGGCGGCCAGCAATTCAATTTGGCTGAGCACGCTCGATCGAGCCTCGTGTTGCAAACGAATGTCGCCCGACGAGATTCCTCCATAAAGCATCTGGTAGAGATGATTCGGATTCGAATGCATGAAGATGGGCGAACCAGGTCCACTGGCGGATAGCGTCGCAATGGTTGGCTTGGTCTTCATGTTCTCGATCGAGTCCATCCCGATGCAGAGATGTGGCAGCAATGTCTGCGGCAGAACTTTACTCAGTTCGTAATCAATCGTCGAACCACTTGGAGGCACACCGTCGCTTCCGCGATAACCACCCAGTGCGCCAAAGAAGGCACTGTGCGATGGGCTGGTGTGAAGGCCGTGCAGACCATTGATGATGTGCAAGCGATCTTTGTAGGGTTCCAGCGGACGAATGGGTTCAGGCAGTTTGGCGGTGCCCAGTTCCCCGCTGTGCTTCATCCCAGCCGGAATGCAGGTCTTGGGATCAAATCCCTGATTCTGCATGAAGAAAATGATGCGTTTGGGAGTGGTGTTCCCAATCGGCGAAGCCAGCAGACGTTGCGGGAATAACGAGGCACCCATGGCGGCACCGGCGCCTGCTGCGAATCCTTGCAACAAGTTTCTACGACTGAGCATGATCGAACTTTCAACTTGGTTCACGGTCGATTGTTTTGAATCAACAGGTCTGACCGAACTCGAACGATCATCCGACGGTGCATCCAAGTTTCATTTGCTCCGAGCGCAAGTGTCTCGGGCATGAACGCGACAACGACACGCGAGCGTGGGTTGGCAAGCGGTGGAGGGAGCAAGGCAGGACGAAGGTGGGAGCGACGGATCGCTGTTGGAGTCAATGTCTATAGCCTAGCTGTCTCGCCGGTTGCCACAACAGAGTTTTCGTGTGCGAAAACCTTGGGGCCGTGATGACGGGGTATCGCCAAGCTACAGGAGACCATTTTACCACTATGGAGCGAGGTTGGACAGATTTTGTGCTACGGCGGCATTTTGGAGCCTTTCAGGGCCTTTCTGCCCGTCAAAACGTATTCAGATGGAAACGCAGGATGCGACCATCAGATCAGAATGTAGATCTGAGCATCGGCCAAATCGCGGCTTCCCAGTTCAGCGAAGATGCTGTCGAGTTCTTCGTGGATCAGGCAAAGCGAGGAGTCTTCATCCTCGGTGGCGTCTGCGACGACCGAATCGAGATCGGTGACCGTGGTCTCGGTTGCTTCATCGAGGTTATCGGTTTCATCGGTGGATGTAGCTTCATCCTCGGAATCTGACTCGTCGCTTACATCTGACTCGTCGCTCACGTCTGACTCGACACTGGCCTCTGAATCCAAATCGGTTACGAGGGTGGTGTCCTCCCCTTCGACGATTTCATTCGCATCGGTGTCATCGACTAATTCCGCGTCCACATCGGTTTCGTCAGTGTCGTCGGTGGCCAGCTCGTCAGTCGATTCGTTCAACAGGGAATCGGTCTCATCGATGTTTTCTGTCGTTTCCGCGTCTGCGTCTTCATCGGCACAGCCACCATCTTCCCCCATTGTGTCGCCGTCCAGAGCGTCGGACGTCATCCCGGGATGATGATGCCCTCGTCGGGGGTGAGGCCGATGGCCAGGATCGCCTTCCGTTTCGGTTGAGACGTCGTCTTGATCGAATTCTTGATCGGAGTTGGCGTCCTCACTTGTTTCATCGCTGGCCGTGTCTTGTTCTTCAGCGGTGCTGTCGACGCTCTCTTCGAGTTCGTCGGTCGCCTCGGTTGCGGATTCGATCGCGGCCGAATCGATTTCTTCGATCGTGCTGCCAGCGACAGCGGAGGCGACTTCGGCGACCTCTTCGGTTGCCAAGTCGTCGGTCGCAGCATCCACGCCCATGCATCCAGCGAGCACACGACGATTTTCCAGGTTTTGGACGAACAAGCGACGGCGGTTGGGGACGCGACGTTTCATGACAGTGTTCCTTGGTGAAGTCAAATGACAAATAATGCGAACCAAAGCGTTCGCCATCCTGGAGGGGACCGTCTGTTTGCGTGTTATCACGAGAATGCATCGGACGAACGGCGAAGCGATTGGCCGCGTGACAAATCGGGTTGGCATTTGTCCTTCTTGTAAGTGGCGATTGTTTCGCCGCGTTTTCAAACTCGCTTTTCGAACGCCGCCGAGGGAGCGTGATATGGCCGTTAACCATCGGACTGAATGGGCTGGGGGGCTGGTCTTGGTTCTGCTCATCACCGCTCAAGGAACGGCGGAGGATCCAGCCGTCGGACGCGAGTTGTTTGAGCGGGAATGGGTGTTTGTCGAGCGAGAATCAACGTTCGCAGAATTTGACACCGTCGGTCCGATGTCTCTGCCGAAAAGGAGTGGAGTCGAACGCCGGATGAGACACGGGCGTCGTCCACCGCACCATGAAGAGGGACGGCATTGGACGTCCGAACGTCCAGTCGATGCACGGAGTTTCCCTGCGGATGGCTTGGGCCCGATGCACAACGCTGTTTCATGTGCCGCCTGTCATCCAGGCGGTGGGGCATCGGGAGTGATCCACAACGTGACTCATATCACAGTGGATCCGCGGTCCCCGTTCTTTGATGATGCCGGTGACCACCGGGGCCGCGGTGCACTCCGTCACTCAGCCATGGAATTCTTTCCAGGTCTGGTGTCGGGGAACACGTTGTCTTTCAGCACCATTGTTCATGACGCATCGACTCGTCCGGGATATGACGTTATCCGTCAACGTTTGTCAGTCGGTGTTCCCGACGGGCTTCCTTCCGAGTGGTTCGATCCGCAGCAGAGACGCGTGGAGGCGATAGCGGAACAGCCCGTGATCGCAGGACGGCACGAAACACTCGACTATTACCTCAGTCAACGGAACACAACACCGCTGCATGGTATGGGACTGGTCGAGATGATTTCGCTGGATCGATTGAATGCGATCGCATTGTCCCAGACCCGTTCCGCGGGAGGAATGATCTCCGGTCGAGTGGCAGGCAAGTATGGTTGGCGGGGCCAAGTTGATACGTTGTCTGGATTTGTTGCGGGCGCCTGTGCGACGGAGTTGGGACTGAACGTCGGCGATACGATTCGGCAATCCGATGATCCAGCGGATCCTCGCTATGTCAGTCTCGCACCCGATATCACCACGAACCAAGTCGCAGATCTAACGAGCTATGTCGCCGGTCTTCCCGCTCCCAACATACAAATATTGTCGGGAGAAGAGCGCAAGCAGGTTCGTCGTGGGAAAAAGGTGTTTCATTCGATTGGATGTTCCACTTGTCACATTGAAAATTTGGTTCCGGCGAACGGCATTTACAGCGACCTGTTGTTGCACGACATGGGGCCAGAATTGCAAGATCCTTTGCCGGCTCCGGCGTATCAGTTGACCAGCTCCTCTTCAGCGAATCCTGTGGGGACGTACTCCAATCGCTATGGCCGCGGTAGGAGAATGGTTTCGGGGCCTGACGCCGAACGGGATCGCAGGGGCCCGCGAGGTTATCGCGGCCGTTCCAATTCGCGGTCCAACGAGGCGGTGGTTACAACAGGGACGCCCATTGCGATCCCGATGGACGATCCCGAGCAACCGCAGTTTCCCCGTGGCGAAGTCAGCGAAGTGGACGTGAAGGTGCGGTACCCACTTTCGTGGGATGCATTGCAGCGAGAATGGAAGACGCCGCCACTGTGGGGAGTCGCTGATTCGGCGCCCTATCTTCACGACGGCCGAGCCGAAACCCTGAAGGATGCGATCCTGTGGCATGGCGGAGAAGCGGACCAATCCAAACGCAATTACGTGAGGCTGAGCGAGGGGCAAAAGCAGTTGCTGCAAACGTTCTTGGAAAGCTTGAAAGCTCCCGTGGAGTGAACCCCATTCGGGTGAAGGCATTCAAACGGATGATGTGTCAACCAGCGTGTCGTCCTGCGGGGGCACACCACCAGTCGCGGAGCGACGAAAGTTGTATCGGCGTCCTGCCCAACTGTCGCCGCTCCGCGACTGGGAAAACTGCTTGTTGAATCGTTACACTTCGTGTTGTGGTCCGAAGGCGGAATGGTAGTGGGCTCGACCGCCGGCAAATTCATCACCGTCTTGGGATGGCCCCAGGCGGAGGAAGAACACATCCTGTGGCATTCCCTGAAATCCGTGCGAAACGGAGAATTCTTGAGCGGGGCGAAAACCGAATCGAGGGTAGTATTCTGGATGCCCGGCAACGATCGTGAATCGGTTGCCAAGACCATCGAGGCGTCGCAATCCCTCGGTGATCAGTGCTGCACCGATTCCCTTGCGTTGATGGGACGGATGCACCGCCATCGGCGCGAGTCCCGTTCCTGTTGCCGCGAAGTTTGGTCCAAGGATTTCCGCTGGCGAAAACAAAACGTGTCCGATGACGCGATCATCTTCGATCGCGACCAGTGAAAGTATGTGTTCGGACTGTTCACGAAGCGCCGTGATGAGGTCTGCTTCGCCATGATGCCCAAACGGAGAAGCAGCAAATGCTTCGGTCGTCAATTGACGCACTGCATCAACGTGTTCGGGCGTTTCGAGGAGGATCACGGGCTGAAGTGTATCACGCAAAGGTAAAATCTCGAATCATTCAAATGCGTGAAAGCGTACCTCGCTTGAGTCAACGGTGCCACATTGGTCGCCGTCTGGCATTTTACAGGTTGTGCTAAGAACGACACAGGAATCTCGCTCGACCTCGGTCCCTCACTATCATTTGGCTTGCGTCGAGAAACGGGTTCGCTGATCGTCGACGAAGGTGGAACACGTGCACGGTTGGTCGGAATCGGATTTCTATGATTCGCTGGGATTTCGATTAGGCTACGGTTCGAAATTTGCGAATTTTCCTCCCAAGCTAGCCAGTATGAATCCACTGAAACGGCTGAACCGGCCCCAGAATTCTGGGGGGCATCCCGACGCACACATCACGTGGGCATCGCGGAGCATTTCTGCGACGGTCACCCGAACGGGTCTGTATCTACAAAAGCGGCTTTGGATCTGGCCGATCGTTGCCGTCGTGGTGTTGTCGACCATTGGCTATTTCATGGGCAATGCGATTGAATCAACGATCAAAGGCAACGTCAGCTCAGGGATGCAAACCCTGGTCGATCTGGAAGCTGAAATGCTGACCAAATGGTTCAGCGTTCAAGAGTCCGCTGCTGAGGCGCTGGCCAACGATGCCAACGTGCGTCGAACGGTATACCAGTTGTTTCAAACGGAACAACCAGTTTCGCCCCCCGCGTCGCCCACCGACCCACACAAAGAACTTGCGGCCGAACTTGGTCCCGCGATGTCGGCTCACGACTTCGATAGTTTTTTGTTGATCGATAAGTCCAAACGAATTGTCTCTGCGACGCACGCTGCGTTGGTGGGCGAGCAAGGCATATCGGAATACGAACCTTTCATCGACCGGGCACTGGCGGGGGAGTCTTTCGTTTGCTCTCCATTCCCCAGCGTGGTGATGATGAAGGACGTGGATGGACGAACCCGAATGGGCGTCCCCACCATGTATGTCTGTGCCCCGATTCGCGATCCTTCCTTTCAAGTTGTAGGAGTGCTCGCGCTTCAGATTCGACCTGAGCGCGAGTTCATTCCGATCCTTCAGCTTGGTCGCACAGGTGCATCGGGTGAAACCTATGCGTTCAATGTAGACGGCGTCATGATCAGCAACAGCCGATTTGACGAAGAACTCATCTTGTTGGGGCTGCTGCCAGACCAACCCAATTCACATTCGATCCTGCAGATGTCCGTGCGAGATCCGGGGGCGGACATGACACAGGGGTTCCGTCCCGATCGCCGTCGGTCTCAATTGCCGCTGACCACGATGGCCGCCGATGCGGTCGCGGGTAATTCAGGGGTGAATGTGGACGGATACCGAGACTACCGCGGGGTGAACGTGATCGGCGCGTGGCGCTGGTTGCCGAAGTATCAAATGGGCGTTGCGATTGAAGTGGATGCCGCTCAAGCGTTCCGGCCAATCGTGATCTTGAAACGAACGTTTTTGACAATTTTCATTCTGTTGTTGTTATGCGCGATCGTGATTTTCGTATTCACCTTGATCGTCGCTCGCCTGCAGCGTCAATCGCGGGAAGCAGTCATCGAAGCCCAGCAATTGGGGCAGTACACTCTCGACCAGAAACTCGGCGAAGGCGCGATGGGGGTCGTGTACAAAGGCCACCACTCGATGCTGCGGCGTCCCACCGCGATCAAGCTATTGCACGCCGACAAAGTCAACGACACTTCGATCGCTCGTTTCGAACGGGAGGTTCAGATCACCTGCCAATTGAACCACGCCAACACAATCGCGATCTACGACTACGGTCGCACACCCGAGGGAGTGTTCTACTATGCGATGGAGTACCTCGACGGCATCGACCTGCAAGACCTGGTCAACAAGTACGGGACTCAGTCCGAGGCCCGCGTGATCCACATTCTGCTGCAAATCTGCGGCTCACTGTTCGAAGCCCATTCGCAAGGCTTGGTCCATCGCGACATCAAACCAGCCAATGTGATGTTGAATCGGCGCGGTTGTGAACCCGATGTGGTGAAGGTTTTGGACTTTGGTTTGGTCAAAGCCGTCGACCGCACCGAAGGATCGCCCGCGAACGAAGGAAGCTCGATGTCGGGGACGCCATTGTACATGTCGCCCGAGGCCATTCAGGCACCGATGACCGTTGACGCTTGCAGCGACATCTACGCCGTTGGTGCCGTCGGCTACTTCCTGCTGACGGGCAAGCCAGTGTTCGAAGCCGCCAATTTGGTCGACTTGTGCCAAAAGCACATTGAAGAGACGCCCGTTCCTCCGTCGCAGCGTGACAACGTCAAAGTATCCAGCCAACTCGAGGACGCGCTGATGGCATGCCTGGAAAAGTCACGGGCAAAGCGTCCGCAAACCGCACGTGACCTCGGCATCCTGATCTCGAAATGTGAAGCCGCGAGCGAGTGGACGATCGAAGAGGCTGATCGATGGTGGGGGCGGCACGAACGCGGTACGGCGTTCAAAGTCGCCGCGACATCAATACCTGAATCGCCCCCCAATGAATCGGTTGCGATGGATGTCACGATGGACCAGTCATTCAACGAATCACCAGACGACGCCGTTTAAGAACCAGACCTGGGGTTGAAACACAAGGCTCTTCAGTGTCGTCGCTCGTGCCCGCCCACTCCTGACGACCTGGTTGCAAGGAGTGTTGGTTCCGTTGCTTGCCTGCGTGCAGGACACTGCCTATTGTTATCTCGATGCCAAGAAACAACGAGCGACGAGGAGCGTCGCTTCCGTTTCACAAGACGGATTGTGAAACCACTCGATCACGGAACTGTGGTCATATTGAGTGAACTTGTTTCTTTCTGCGCACTGGAGGCGCACCACGCGATGAAAGTCGTGCCTGATCGGCACGATTCGCCTGAACGACAAACTTGCCTTGACCGGCAAACCTTTTGTCGCCGCGCCAACCGACGACTCAATCACCGGGTCGTGCGGTTTGGAGCAAACAGGGTGATATTTCATCGACTTGGTTTTTTGACCGGGCACGTTTTGTGACCTAAGTTTGCTCAGCCCCACGGTTCGGAGTGTCTTCCGCGGGGCTTGGACTTACCCCAGTCCAGCTTTCCCCCTCCAACGACACTCGCGATGGAATCGGCGCATGGACCTGTTAACGACGATCAACCGATGCTTTGCTTCGAAACAGCAAACGCTTCAATCGAACGAAGGCATAGCGATTGCCCAGCACGCTCGTCCGCGGCGAACCGCCGGACGCTTGCGAACGTTCGCGTTGGTCCTCGGTGCCTTCGCCGTCGGGGGCTCATCGATTCCCGCCTTCGCTCAAGGCTATGTGCCTTCTCGCGGACCGGCCGTTTCCGCTCCCACCAACGACGCGGAACGGAAGCTCGAAGAACAAGAACGATCCCGCGCATTGGCAGATGGAATCGAACTGGAAGAAGCGGGCCAGTGGAGCGATGCGATCGACCACTACGAAGCCGCGACACGTCGGTTTCCACAAGACCGTATCCTGTACCAACGGTTGCTGATCAGCCGCTTGCGTTTCGATGTCAACCGACGCTACCAAGATCAAACGTACCTGCAATCATTGCGGGACATGACAACGTCGCAATCGTTGGATCTGTACAGCGAGATCCTGGCGAACCTGCAAACACACTATGTTGACACGATCGAATGGTCACGTGTGTTGCTGCACGGAACGGCAGCACTCGAAACGGCATTGGACGATGAAACGTTCGTTCAGACGATGTTGCCAAACGCTTCTCCGGAACAGATCGAAAAGTTCCGGATGGAAATTCACCATCGTATCAGCCAAAGATCCACGCAAAGTCGTTTTGATCTTCGAGCCACGGTTTCACAGGTTGCGTCCATGGCGCACCAAGAACTTGGGTTGAGCGGAACCGCCACTGTGCTGGAATTCGTTTCCGGTGCCGTCTCGACGCTGGACACCTACACCCGTTTGCTGTCTCCGGGGCAACTCGATGACATGTTCAGCACCATCGATGGCAACTTCGTGGGCTTGGGCGTGGAGCTGAAACCAGGCGAAGACTGCTTGAAGATTTTGTCGGTGATCCCCGGCGGCCCCGCGGATGAAGCCGGCATCGTGGCGGGCGACCGAATCATGGGCGTCGACTCGATTTCCGCGGTGGACCGCGACCCCGACTACGTGGCGGATTTGCTGCGTGGGCCGGAGGGATCGACGGTTGCGTTGCAAATCGTTTCGATCGATCAAGCACCGCGTTCTCTTCATGTGGCTCGTCGCCGAGTCGAAGTGCCGTGTGTTGAAAACGTTCACTTGGTCGATACCGAGAATAAGATTGGCTACTTCCGACTGACGAATTTCCAAAAATCGACACCGACGGAAGTGGAACAGGCTCTTTGGACGCTCAGTCGCCAAGGCATGCGTTCGCTGATCATCGATTTGCGAGACAACCCCGGTGGGTTGCTGCCAGCCTCGGTGGAAGTCGCCGACCGGTTCATCGAATCGGGACGTATCCTGACCACTCGAGGCCGAAACGCTCGAGAGAACTTTGACTACTCGGCTCACCGTGCGAACACCTGGAACGTGCCATTGGCGGTTTTGATTGATCGAAACAGTGCCAGTGCGAGTGAGATCTTCTCCGGTGCGATTCGCGATTCCAATCGCGGCACAATCGTCGGCGAGAAGAGCTATGGCAAAGGCAGCGTCCAAGGGATCTTCCGCATGCAAGCCGCCCAGTTCGGATTGTGCCTGACGACGGCAAAGTTCTATTCGCCTAGCGGACGAGCGATCAGCCAAAACGGTGTCGAACCGCACCTTTCGGTGCCGCCGACCTACATCGCCGCTCGTCCAGATGAAAACGGTCGCTTAGTCACAGAACTGGAAGACGATGTGCTGCAGCGTGCGATTGAGCATCTGGGTCAATCAGCCCACTGATCGAGACGCGTTCGTCTCTGTCACGTGTCGTCAGAGACGAAGCAATCAAGACGAGCCCCGTCCGAACCGCGAAGCGGTGAAGTTCGCGAGTGGTGCGTCACAGCTAGAAGTCAGGGTCGATTGTAGTGGACGAGGCGACGAGTCCTGGACTGGCGCCCAATCCAAGGACTCGTCGCCTCATCCACTACAATCGACCCTGCCTTTTAGCTGTGTCGCACCACTCGCGAACGTCA
>NZ_JBICHO010000319.1:0-20525 GCF_043100905.1 Rhodopirellula sp. JB055
TCGCGAAATGCCGAAGGTTCAGAACAAGCTGAAGCGGTTGATTGACGTGGGGCTGGATTATGTCGCGTTGGGGCAACCGGCGACCACGCTTTCCAGCGGTGAGGCTCAGCGTTTGAAGTTGGCCGCGTTCCTCGCAGGATCGAGCAAGCGACGGACGTTGTTCTTGATGGACGAGCCGACGACCGGATTGCATTTCGACGACATCACGCGACTGCTGAAGTGCTTTGATGCGTTGATCGAAGAAGGGCACTCGTTGATCGTGATCGAGCACCATCCTATGCTGATGGCGGCCGCGGATCAGATCATCGAAGTCGGCCCCGGTGCCGCAGAAGAGGGCGGCCAGATTGTGGCCAGCGGGACTCGTGATGAAGTCGCGTCGGTCAACGACAGTCTGACCGGACAGGTCTTAAGGCAGATGCTTTGACGAGCAATGGGAGTAGAACGTTTGTCTCAAACGTTTGCGTGGCTGGTTGGCGACGTCGAGACACATGACGCGAATGGTGTGACACGCTGCGTCTGGGAATTGATGCGGCTCGGCGTTTGAATGTGGCCCGACGGAACAGTTGGGGACAATGGTTCTACTCTGGTTCGCATCCTACAAACGACAATTATTGATCGTCATTTCGAAGATGCCGGACGCGCCGATTTCTTTGAGACGTTCCATGACTTCGACGACTTCGCCGCGTCGGACCATGACTTGAACGGCACACCAGTCTTGATCTTCCAACGAATTGATGGTTGGAGAATTGAAACCGGGGGTAATCTTTTCCGCTTCGCTGACTCGCGATCGAGGGATGTTGTATTCGACCAGGGAATAGTCTCGAGCGAGGACCACGCCTTCGAGTCGCGAAACCAAACGGTCGGCAACTTCTTTGCGGCGATGCGTTCCGTTTTGAATCAGCACGGTTTCGTAGTGGCCGATTTCTTCCAGGATCCGCAAGCGGTTGGCTGCCAGAGTGCTGCCGGTTTCGACCAAATCGACGATCGCGTCCGCAACGCCCAGGCGGATCATCGCTTCGACGCTGCCGGACAGCGACACCAGATGAGCTTTTGCGTTTTTGGTGGCGAGGTATTGCTCGGTGACGTGGGGGAAGCTGGTCGCGATCCGTTTGCCATTGAGCTGTGCCGCGTCGGTGTAGTCTTCGTCATCGGGGACGCAGAACGCCAGTCGGCATCGGCCGACACCAAACGCCATGCGTTGTTCGACCTTGGCCCCGGCTTCTTCGACCAGGTCACTGCCGGTGATCCCCATGTCGATGGCACCTTCAGCGCACAGAGTCGGGATGTCATCGGTTCGCAGAAAGATCAGATCGATTGGTAGCCCGCTGACTCGAGCGAACAGGCCTCGATTTTGACGGCGGAAGCTCAATCCCGCTTGGTTCAGCAGCCCGGTGGCCAGTTCGCTGAGCCGGCCTTTGCTGGGAATCCCCAAACGCAAGAAACTGTCGGGGTCAGAGCCGCTTCCGAGGGGGGCCAAAGTCGTCATGGGAACCAAAAAAGATCGAGAACCAAAAAGTCAGTGAGGCGAAAAGAGTAATCGCTGAAGTTGATTTTTGGCAGGTGTCTGTTTGGATCCCAGCGTATTCGGGCTCACGATTCGGTTGTGTCCGAGTCCTTTTTTGCCGGCCGGGAGGCTTTTTCGACTAGGCCCGAGGTGCCTTC
The DNA here is from genome assembly GCF_043100905.1 of Rhodopirellula sp. JB055. Taxonomy (NCBI): domain Bacteria; kingdom Pseudomonadati; phylum Planctomycetota; class Planctomycetia; order Pirellulales; family Pirellulaceae; genus Rhodopirellula; species Rhodopirellula sp. JB055. The sequence goes on from NZ_JBICHO010000319.1 coordinate 1,663, forward strand.
GCGGCGAGCCAGTTCGGCGGCAACTTCGTCGAGCTCGATTCCGCGCCAAGCCATCAGAACCATCGCGTGATAGATCAGGTCGCCGGCTTCGTAGATGGCATGTTGGCGGCCGGCTTCGTCCGGTTCGTCGGCCGCTTCGATCAGTTCCTCGGCTTCTTCGCGAATTTTTCGACCGATCGCTTCGGCACCACCGTTCATCAACTTGGTTGTGTAGGAGCCCTCCGGACGCTCCGCGGCACGGGTCCGCAGGGTGGCCATCAAACGATCCAGGGGAAGCAACGATTCGGGCATGGAATTTCCGTTTCAACGAAGGAGTGAGCTGCCCTGGCCAACATACTTCCGCCAACAATTGATCGGAACCCGCCGGGCAATGAAGCCCGCGAGTTCCGTTGTCGTTTTGCTGAGGGTGCTCTTGTTCAGGCGTTGGAAATCACCAAGGCATGACCGCGTTTTGCACGGGCGGCGTGTAGGGTTGCGGGAGGGTGCGATTGTCGATCGCCCGTGCTCGGCTGATGCTGGACCGTCCGAACCATGAATTTGCTGTCGAGTTGGATCGAGCGTTGGACCAATTGCCAAGTGCTTTCGCGGTGCTGCTGCTTCTCGAGAATCCACCGTGAGTGACCGCACGTGCATCGGCGTGTGATCGGGCTCTCCAGCCGTTGGCGTGCGAGCGACCTTGGCTGATTGCGACACCGCCGTTGGCGTAGGCGGTGCTGTTTCCACTGGCGAATCCGCCGTTGCGACCGCTGCCTCGCATGTCGGATCGAGCGTAGCCGCCGTTGGTGGCGTAGGAGCTGGCGTTCAGTCGAGTATTTCCACGGCCGCTGGCGGTTGAGATCGCGGTGCCGCCGTTGGAGTAGCTGCGGGCGGTGACTTGAGCGTTGGCTTCGGCGGTCATCAAGCAAGCGGCTGCGACGGCGATGGCGAAGAGACGAGTGGACATGGCTGGGTTCCTCAGTGAGAGAGTTTCAAAAAGTCGTTTTGAAGGACGTTGTTGTCTTCACCGGAACCTTGCGAGAAACCCGTCGCAGACCCCTCATCGATTTTCACTTTTTTTGATTCGCACCTGAAAACCCAGTGAAACTGGAGCCGACACTGCGGGAGATTCGAGTAAGCTTCGCCCGGGGGATCGCAGCTTCAGAGCGAAATTGACTCGCGAAGAAGTGACGTTAAACGAACGAGGGGACCGTTTTGTCGGATGACCAGTCATCAAACCCAGAAGACATTTTCTTCGACGCCATTGATCGTCCGGCCGTGGAGCGGGAAGCATTTCTGCTGGATCGATGTGGCGACAACAGCGATCTGTTGCAGCAGGTCCGAAAGCTGCTCGCAGCCGATGAGGCGGCGCAAGGCGACGAGTTCCTGAAGTCGAAATTCATGCCGGCGTCACCGCTGATGCAGGCCATCGGGGACGACCAGCCGAACGAGTCGGGCGACATCCCCGAAGAATACGCCGCGGTCGGCGAGTCCGCTCGTTTCCAAATCCTTTCGCGTCACGATGAAGGTGGGTTGGGCGAAGTCTTGGTCGCCCACGACCGGCAGCTCGACCGAGAGGTCGCGATCAAGCAGATTCGGCCACAATGGAACGGGCACGAAGAAGCCAACGCCCGCTTTCTTCGCGAAGCCGAGATCACTGGCCGGTTGGAACATCCCGGCATCGTTCCCGTTTATGCCATGGGGACTTGGAAGGACGGACGGCCTTTTTATGCGATGCGTTTCATCGAAGGGCAAACGCTACGGCAAGTCATCCGCGAATACCGTGATTCGTTGAAAGACGAGTCGAGGCACACGAATTCTTCAAACGAAGGCGAGCAGGCTCGTTCGTTGCGGACGATCCTGAATCGTTTCGTCGATGTTTGCAACACGATCGAGTATGCGCACAGTCGGCGGATCATCCATCGCGATATCAAACCCGCCAACATCATGGTCGGACCATACGGCGAGACGCTGGTGGTGGACTGGGGACTGGCGAAGCAGCTCGATGATGGCTCGGAGATTGCGGTCGCTGATAGCTTCGATGCGAAACCAGACGCTTCCATGAAAGGCGAAAATGATTCCAGTCACACGCGAGCAGGCGGGACGGTGGGCACGCCGCAGTACATGAGTCCGGAGCAGGCGAACGGAGACGTTTCGCTGGTTGGACGCCAAACCGACGTGTATCTGCTGGGGGCAACGCTTTATCAAATTTTGACGGGATCACCGCCTCATCAAGACGATTCTGTTAGTCAGATTCTCCAGCGTGTTCGCCAAGAAGAGGTCACGCCGCCACGTCGCCGCGATGCGAGTGTTTCAGAACCGTTGCAAGCAATCTGTTTGAAAGCGATGGCGAAGAAGCCCTCGGATCGTTACCCGAGCGTGGCCACGCTGGCGGCCGACGTGGAACGTTGGTTGGGCGACGAACCCGTGTCGGTATTCAACGATCCGTTGGCGGTTCGAATTGGACGTTGGGGACGCAAGCATCGCACGCTGGCGACCAGCGGCGCGGTCGCTGCGCTGTTGTTGATGTTTGGTTCGATTGCGGGAGCGGCGGTTTGGAGTTACCAAAGTTCGCAGCGTCTGAAGGTTGAAAGCGAGCGCAATCAAAAGGAATTGGAACTCACCATCGCGAATGCGAAGCGGTTGAACGAGATTCGCAATTCGGTGGACTCCGATTGGCAGGTCGCGGACAGCGAAATCGAATTTGGACGCTATGAATCAGCGCTGGGCATTCTGCAGCGAGCCTCCAAAACGCTGGAGGAAGAACCCGAGTTCAGCCAGGATCGCGAACGAATTGTTGCCAAAGCGGAACGCATGCAGCGGTTAGTATCGTTCTACGACTTGTCGGAACAAGCCGAAGAGTTTGGGATCATGAGCCGTGACACACAGGGAATCATGGCGGCCTCGAACGCGCTGAAGGCTCTTGGCATTTGGGAGCAACGAGATTGGTGGAACTACCTGCCCAACGTGGATCTGTCGGCAGATCAAAAGGACCAGTTGCTTTGGGACACCTACCAACAGTGGATCATTCTCGATGGGATGTTGGTCAAGACGATTGGGACTCGATTGTTCGGGGTGATGAAGCATTCCGATGGTGAATCGGATTCGAGTGAGCGTTTGTGGAAGGCCTGGACGGCGATGCAGACCAAAGCCGGGATCGCAGAAGCTCAGGCGGCCAAGGTCGTGAGCGAACGCGTCGAACTGTTTCGACAATCGGAGGCGGTGCGGTGGTACCGTGGGATCGCGAATTTCCGTTTGGGTGATGGCAAATGGGTCAAAGGCGAAGAGCTGGGGACGGCTCGCAACGCGGCTGACGCGCAAAAGATCGGCATCATGTGTTTGCTATCCGCCATGGACCCATCGTTCCGAGTGGTGTTCAAAGACTACAAAAACCTTGACGCCGTCGAAGGTGGACGCCAGTTGTTTCAGCGTTCGGCGTCCCTGCGCCCCAACCACTATTGGACGCAGCTCACCCTTGGCCATCTGCAGTACTTCTCCGCGATCCAACAGCCTGAACTGACCTGGCAGAGCTATTCGTTGGCCATTCAAACCTTTGGACGATGCATCGCGATCAATCCAGACAATTGCTTTGGCTACGCCGACCGTGCTGCTTTGTATCGGATGCAGGCGGATCTATTGCGAGACGATGAGTCGGTCGATCCGTCCGTCCGCGAAGAACGGATCGAAGACCTTTTGTTGTGGAGCATGCAGGATGCTGAAAATGCATTCCGGCTGGGCGAAAAACAGCCTTGGGTCGGATGGGTCTACGGCATGACCCTTTCCGCGATCGATCAGAATCAACTTGCCGTTGACGTGTTGCTGGAAACATGTCGGCAGTCGTTGGCTTTGGTGCCGGTGGTGGATTCCGCTTTGATAGCGGCGGAAGATTTGCGGGGACGATCGGATGCGATTCAGTTCGCAGAGCAAATGACTGAGCGGCATCCCGATCAGCCGGTTTACCCATTGCTACTGGCATCGATTCATCTGACACGCCAGCAGAATGATGTGGCTGAAGTCGTTTTGGACGAGCTCTTCGAATCAGGGCAAGTCAATCAGCTATCGCCGCCCCTGCTGGCTCATGCGTTGGCGGCTCGCGGGATCATTCATTTGTCTGCCGAACGATTGGATCTCGCGGTGGAAGATTTTGAGAAAGCGAATCAGTTGGATCCGCATCACTTATGGGCGGCTTACGGAATTGCTGCCTGCAAGGATCGTTCAGGCGAGTACGAAGAAGCTCTCGGACTCTACAGGCTGGCATCGAAGCTCGCGAAGTTGAGCGAACACCAGGCCGCATGTTTATTGGGGATTGGACGGACGCAAGCCTATCTGCGGAACTATCCCGATGCGGCCGAATCGGTCCGAGCGGCATTGGAAACGCAGCCCGGTTGCGAAGTGCTCGGCGCGGTGCGTCCGTTGTATGACCGGCTGAAGGAATGGGCGAAGACGTCGCGGCCAAGGGAGGAGATGCGGCAACTGTCGGACTGGATCAAAGAAATCAACAAACTGCCGCGAGCGACCAAGGTGCTGATTGCGGACGGCGAGACGCCAACGCCTTACCGAGCATCTCTGCTCAACGGTGGTTTCGAACAAGGTGGATGGAATTATTGGTCCAACGATCGAGGCATCGCGTGGATCAACGATCCGGGATATCGCTCATTGGCCAGCGTCACGTCGTCTCAGGCTCACACGGGGGAGTATTCGATGCGGATCGTGGGTGATCGACCGTTATCGGGGGAAGTTGCGGCGCGGACTGATGGCGAAACCATTCCAAAGGGCGGGCGAACGAAACAGGTTTTCCCGATTCCCGAAAATTCGCGGTGTGTAGTCTCGGTTTGGGCCAAGGCAAACGATCTGAACGAAGACGCTGTGCAATTGATCGTCAATGGATCCCAGGTCCCGGTGACTTTGGATTTGGCCGAGGGAACTTACGATTGGCGGAAATTCGAGACCGAAATTTACTTCGATCGCTCGCCGGATCCGACGCTGACCAGCATTCCGATGGAGGTTCAGATTGTCTCGGCCGGCGAGGGCGAAGCGTGGTTGGATGATTTGATGGTGACGGTATTTGACGCGGATTGAGGCTCAAAACACGGAGCTTTGCCGTCTTTGGAAAAGTTTTGAATTTCGTGAGGGGATCCGAGAGGGGATCTCGCAAGTGTTTGTGAGGCGGCAAGTCAGCCGCTCGAATCACTTCCTGAAACCTTCTGCTTACGAGAAAAACCATGTCCAAGATCGTCAACTTCAAAGTCCTTTCCGGTATCGCTGCTCTCCTGTTTGTCGCTGCCGCCTGCCAACCGGCTTCAGCACAGAGTGCTGGATCGTATGTCGATTTCCTCAACGGAGGAGCCAGTGCGGGGGCATCTGCGAATGGCCAATGGAAATTCGCGAAGTCGAAAAGCAGTTCCAAGAATGGCACCAACTTTGGCCATGGCTTTGGCGTGGGAGCCGGCCCCAATGGCATCTCGCTGTCGAATTCGATTGGCGTGGGCGGCAAAGGAGTCGGTGGGATCGGTCACAACCTGAACATGACGATCGGACGCAACGGAACACACATCAGCCACGGTGGTGTGACGTCGCAAGGAAACGGTCGGATTTACACCGGTGGCAACACGGGAATCCGAAACACTGGCATGCAACGAGGTCAGATTTACGGAGGCAGCACTTCAACCGGATTTGGTAGCAGCACGCGAGCCTGGTCGAACAGCCGCACTCGGTACTGGAACCGCTGAACTGGAAGTTGTGCGTCTTACGTCGCTTCGCAGAGGTCGTGGAGTTTTCCTTCTCCTTCCCTTTGGGAGGGACGGGACGCTTCGGGCCGGGGAGGGTTCCGGGCTGGATTCAATGCTGAACCCTCCCCTCGCGTCGCTCGACCCTCCCAGAGGGAGGGTGAATTAAGTGCCATTCGGCGAACGCCCTTTGGCTTACATGTTTGAAGACGCTTGTTTGCCTGCTGAACTCGCGGGCAGCAACCAACGACTCGTCCCCATACTGACAATTTCGAAATCAACGAACGTCGGAGGATCCGACGCTCTTTTCTCAGTGACCTCAGATGAGGTCCGATCGAACATTCAACTCATCACCAACTCTCAAGGTGTTCCCATGAATCGTCTCCTCCTGGCTTCCGTTCTTTGTCTCGGGGTGTCCTTTGTCGCTCTGCAAGCCTCGCATGCCGATCAGCCAGCGATTGGTGCTCCTACCGAGAAGATCGATGCCGTCGATTCCCTTCATCCAGATTGGAAGGTCCAGTTCGCTCCCGTTCCAGAATTGTTGCGAATGCATTGTCCCATGCTGATACCTGGGCACGGTTTGGTCGTCGAGCGAGTGGTTGAATCCAAAGACGCTCCCTTCCGACTCAAACGCGGTGACGTGTTGATGTCGGTCGATGGGATGCCCGTGCTGGAACGCGATGGTGCACCCAAGCTTGCCCGGACGAACGTGCTCGTGATGCGGCGTGGCCAGATGATTCCCGTTCACAAGGCTCGTCGGGCTCAGGCCAACGGATCCCAATTCGGGCAACCGTTCCCACGGATGAGTCAGTGGTCGTTGCCTGGTCGGACCGGTATCGCGGTTTCCACGTCTGCCTTTGCTGGTCGCAATGAGAGCGTTTCGGTGAGCCAGAACGGTGATGATGTTTCGGTGAGTTTGGATTTGCCAGACCTGCATCCAGCACCGCTTCGCTACCACGGGACGCATGACCAGATCGAAGACGAAGTTCGCAACAGCAACCTTGCTCCAGCGGTTCGACGTCGTGTCTTGGAAGCGATCGGCCGGTGACCTCGGTGGGTCGAAAAGCGGGTATGCTTTCCGGGGCGTTTGATTTCATCTTCCGATCCGCACCGCCGCCTTCGTACCCGTCTCGTCGTTGGAGTTTTTGTCTCGTGAGCCAACCTGAAACCGAAGTCTCGATGCTGTTGCAGCAGGTGAAGAACGGCGACGAAGAAGCTCGCGAAAAGTTGTTCGTGACGTTGCAGTCTGAACTGCGAGACATGGCGGGGGCGTTGATGCGTGGCGAGCGTCCCGATCACACGTTGCAAGCGACAGCTCTGGTCAACGAGGCCTGTGTGCGGTTGTTGGACACCGAGGCACTGAAGAACGTTTCCGATCGTCGGTACATGTTTGGGATGGCCAACCGGGCGATGCGGCAAATCTTGATCGATCACGCTCGGCGTCGTCGGACCAATAAGCGCGGCGGTGACTACCAGCGAGCTTCCCTGGATGTGGTGCTGGACAACTTTGAAGCCAACAACCGTTGCCAATACGAGGATTTGGAAGCCGCGTTGGAAGGGTTGGAATCGACGTCGCCTCGCCAACGTGAAGTGGTGGAACTGAGGTTCTTTTCGGGGCTGACGAACGAAGAAGTCGCCAAGGTTCTTGAAATCAGCGTCGCGACGGTGGAGCGTGATTGGCGTTTGGCGAGAGCGAAGTTGTTCGATCAACTACGACGCGACGACGCGTAGGCGGCTCGACCGTCGGTCAGGAGATTCTGGGGGCCCGCTGACTCAGCGATTGAACAGCTCTGCGGGAGCAACCAAAGCTTGTTCGATTTCAGGTTGTTCCCGTGCAGGTGACTCGTCGCGACCGTGAGTGCGAGGCGGTCGTCCGGATCGCTGCCAAAGTTCGATTTGTTTGCCTTTGGCTTCTTCCAGGTTGTCGCTCATCTTCGACGCGCTCTGCTGGGCATTGGCAAGCAGCCGTGAAACGGACCCCAGTCGTGGGTCCGCGCGATTGGGGGATACTTGCGCGATTGATTCCAATTGTGATTGAGCCAGTGCGAGTTGAGCTTCAAGTTCGATCACTCGCGATTCGGCGCTCTCGACCTCCGCCAAAGTCTCCTCGTCGAATTCCACACCTGCGAAGGATCGGATTCCCGCGTCTTGCAAGATTTCGCGAACGGTGGTGGGAGTGAGGAACAACGCTAGCATTGCGAGCACCAGGATCAGTTCTCGGATTGCAGCAAATCCGTCACGCACGGACGCGAAAGTGGATGGGGTGGGTTCGTCCATGGAAAATCCTTTTCCAATCGATGAAATGGGACAAGCTCTTCTTTCGTGTTTTCGGGGGTGCAAGTCCAGATCGTTTCAAGATTTTGAGACGCGGTGAATTGGTGCAGAGTTTTCGGCGGAGTGGTCGGCGATCGTTTATTCTGTGCCTTTTCGAAAGGCAATGGCGGGATGAAAATGATGCAAAAAACGAGGTTGACGGTGATTCGAAGCGACGGGAATCGAAGAGTGGCGATGGTTTTATCGGCGATTCTGGGCGTGGTTTCGGCTGGCTCTGCGCTCGCTCAAGACACGATGCCTTCACCGAATCCGGCCCCTCTTATTTTCGCAGGCAAGCCAACCATGCTGCAGGAGCATGGTGCGGGGGAAGGGCCAGCATGGCATCCTGAAAAGGGACTTTTCACCAGCGGTGAGGGCAACATCAACCTGCGAAGCCCAAGGGGTGAAATGTCGGTGTATCAAACGGACTCTGGGTCGAATGGTTTGATGTTTGACCGTGAGGGACGTCTGATCGTTTGCGAAGCGGTGCGACGTCGGATTGTGCGAGTGGAACTGGACGGCAGCAAAACCGTTTTGGCAGATGGTTTCGATGGGATGAAATTCAACCAGCCCAATGACCTTTCCGTTGATTCTGTTGGCCGGATCTACTTCACCGACCCGCAGTATGGTGATCGGTCGAACATGGAATTGGTGGATGAAGCGGGCAAGCACGTCGAGGGCGTATACCGAATCGATCTCGATGGAACGGTCTCTCGAATCATTGCTCACGAAGTCGATCGGCCGAACGGGTTGGTGGTCACGGCAGACGATCGACTTCTGTTTGTCGCGGACAACAACAACGGTTTGGGCGGCGCGAGAAAGTTATGGCGATTTAATTTGAAGGCGAATGGAAGCGTTGATCCAAGCAGTCAAACATTGGTTCACGATTGGGGAACGACTCGTGGGCCAGACGGAATGAAATTGGATCAACAAGGACGTCTGTACGTCGCCGCCGGTTTGAACAAACCGCATTTGCCGCAGGAAACGGCGGAGCAACCAACGGCAGGCATTTATGTGTTTTCGCCGGAGGGGAAATTACTGGATTGCCTGCGGATTCCACGCGATGAAACGACCAATTGTGCCTTCGGCGGAGACGATCTGAAGACCTTGTTCGTGACCGCGGGAGGGACGCTGTGGAGTGTTCCGACGAAGGTTGCAGGAGCCCCGGTGTTCCCCTTGCTCACGGGCAAGCCTTTTGGCGAATCAACTGGCAAATGATTCCGGCGTTTGATTTCGGCGAATCATCACGGAATGAAAAAACCAACGTTCCGCCGGGCGAAACGTTGGGCATGACGTTGAGTCGTGGGACGAGATTCCGGACTGATCAGCGTTCGATCCACTCGTTTTCACTCTCGCTGACTGGCACGTTGGCCTTGATGAACTTGATGATGTCCGTCGTCGTGGACGAGACTTCGTTGATCAACGCTGGTCCACTCAGGCTGGTGCTTTCCATTTTGACTTCCAAACCACCGATCTTCAGGCGTTTGCGAAGAGCGGTGATTCGACCGCCCAATCGTTCGGCTTCCTGGGCTTCGGGGCTGGCTTTGCCGGCGACAATCATGGTGGGCAGTAGCCCGACGTTCCGATCACGTAGGGTGGAGTCGATTGTCAGTCCATTGAAGTTTTTAATCGGAGAGACGTAGACGAGCGCCTTCACGTCTTGACCTTGTTTCAAGCGGCCAACACTGGGGAAACCCCAGTCGCGAACGGCCCAGTGAGCGGCCATGATCGCTCCTTCTTCCACGCCCACAACCGTCAGGGCGTTGAGGTTCAAGCGGCCTTCGTTGTTTTCTTTCTTCAGGAATTGTTTGGCTTCTTCCAGGTCATATTGAATGATCGCTTGGATGTCGCGTTTGCCCATCGTGTTGACGTTGAAGTCCTTTGTGTCACCGCGAGGGGTGGTGTATTGGCGACTGTTCCCATGCCCGCGGTACTCAACCAGCAACACGGCCAATCCAGCCGAACGCATTGTTAGGCAGAGTTTTTGATAAGGCGAAGCTTGCCCTTTCCACTCATGAATCAACAGAACCGGAATCGCATTCTTGCCCTCCGTTGAGGGGAAGTAGAACGAGGTCAGCTCAATGTTGTCTTTGGTCTTGAGTTTGACCGGACGCGGTTTGAGCGCTGGATCGTCGTTCTTTTTCTTACGCTGTGCGGACGCGGGAACGGCCATCAACGCCGAGATCAAAACGGCGGAGCATCCGATCAGAAGCTTGCGAGTCAACGGCGAAGCGGGTGAATGAAAAGCAGTTGCAAACATGGGGATGCTGGACAGGGGTGGGAGTCAATGAGGATGAGACGAGACCCTCATTTTAACCCAAGCCCAACCTCGCTGCATTCATCCAATTGGCAATCGTTTTCGACGCGACATCCCGGTGTGAGTGAGGACCAGTACCGCGATCGCGGTGGCGCCCACATAAAAACCAACTCCTAACGTCTGATAATCGCCAAACAAAACGGCACCAAGAATCATTCCGTAAACCGGTTCCAGATTGTTGGCGAAGTTGATGGTGAACACGGTCAGGCATTTCAGGAGCGAAACGTATTCGCTGTAGGCGTAGACCGTGCACACCACTGCCAAGATTAATAGCCAAGAGAAATCGCTCCATGATGGCACCAGGTCCAGACCTTGGCCTTTGCTCAGGTAGAACGCGGACAGAGGCAGACAAGCGGCGCAAAAGACGCAGGCCCCAACCATTTCATACAGCGAGATGACACGGTGAGGCGTCGTCGTGGCGAAACGTCCGTTCAAAATTGAAAACACAGCGGCCGCAATTGCCGCGGTGATCGCGATCAGGAATCCACCGGCGTACTGGAGTTCACTTTGAAAAATCACCGCGACAGCGGCAATGACACCGATGCCGAACAGTAGATCCATCGGCCGCAGTTTGCGGTACGGGATCATCACCGGTTCGAGCAACGCGGTCCACAGCGAGACCGTTGCGACGCCGACCATGCACACCGAAACGTTGGCCACTTTCACTGCCAAGAAGAACAGCACCCAGTGAGCACCGATCAAGCATCCGGTCGCCAGCATCGCGAGGGCTCGCCGGGTGGGAACCCGCCAAGAAGTTCGGACCATCCAGGCCAGCACGACCGATGCAATCGCACTTCGGTACAGCACAATTTCGACAGCGGGCAGGTGAATCAATTCCCCCATGGCGCCCGTGAAGCCCCACACGAATACCAGGAAGTGCAACTTCAGGTAGTCGCGTGGTTCGCCCAAGTCGTCATTCACGGCGTCCCTTTCACATCATCGCTGGAGATCAAATCAAGAAGATCCCAGCGTAGATGCTTCGGAGCTACAAAAGGTTCAGGAGGTCATTGGTGAAGACGAAGATCATCAGGGCCAGCAATGCCAACACACCGACGAACGTCAGTCGCATTTCCATCGCTTCGTCGACCTTCTTCCCGCGAATCAGTTCGGCGGTCAGGAAGACCATGTGGCCTCCGTCGAGCGCTGGGATTGGCAGGAAGTTCAGGATCGCCAGGTTCATGCTCAGCATTGTCAAGAACATCAACTGGGCGGACAAACCCTTTTCGGCCTGGTGGCTGGCCATTTGCGCGATTCGGATAGGGCCGCCGACAAATTTGGCTTTCACTTTGCCGCGAACCAGCATGCCCAGGAAGCGGCCGACATCGGCCATCCGGCGTTTGCCTTCACTCACACCAAGGGCGAGTGCCATGCCGATCGAGTCCGCTTGGCGAATCGATTCCACAGGAGTGAAATTCAAACCGCGTTCGTACCAGAACCGATCGGACTGGCGAACGGTCAAAGTTTGTTGAACCACGGTGCCGTTGGGGGGACGAACTGCGGTGGCGATGATCTTGGTTCCCACGGGCAACAACTGAATCGTTTCCATCAAGTTGCCCAGCGGTTTGGTGGGGCCGATTTCCCAGCCTTCCGTGAGGGCCTCCATCGCCATTTCGGTCAACTCATCTTCGATCGATTCGCGATCGGTTGCGTTGGCAAACTGAACGCGAATTTCGCGAAGTTCGTCACCGGCTTGGATCGTTTCGGTGGAGTCCGCAGCGGTTGATTCAGCCGAGGTGTTTTTGCTTTCGAGAATTTTCGATGCGACGGCGGTGGGTTCGTAGGCGAATCCGAGCGAATCGACGGACATCATTTCGCCAAACGCGGACACAGGCGTCATCGTTTGTTCGACGCGCTGCGGTGTCAGCGTCAGATCGATTTCTTCGCTGGCGTCGCCTTCCCCGCGTCGCACTTTGATCGTCACCGGTTCGTCGTATTGAACATCGGTGAGGAGCATTTGGTAGGCGTCGACATCGGTGTCATCACCAACGGCGATGATTTGGTCGCCGACTTTCATGCCCGCCTTTTCAGCCGGTCCGTTTTGCATCAGGGCCTTGATCGGTCCAATTTTGAACTGGATGCCAAAGTCCTTGGCCTTTTGAGGCGGTAGGGTCAGAGTGTGTTCGGTTTCGTCGGCGCGAGCCAAACGGAGTTCGATGGGTTGAGATGGGGCGGTGTGAATGCGAGTCAACAAAGGAGTGATTGGCATGATCGAACTGGCGTCAAGCGTTTGCTCGTCGAAGCCGATCACTTTGGCGCCTGCGTCAGCATCGGTCACCACTTCGGCGGCGATCGAGTTTGGCATCGCCGGAAGGTCCTTGAACAGCGTGTCGCCGGTTGGGCTTTGGATGCCGATCATGCGTCGATCGGGTTCGATCGGGCTGGCCTGCGTTACCAGTTGATATTCGCGAGTGTCGTCGCCGTATTGCAGGCGAACCGGAACGGGAGTTTCGGACGATTCCATGCCCGCTTCCATGATCTTCAACTGCATTTCGCTGAACGGCAGTTGGGAATCGTCTTCGAGCGAACCGACGGAGACGACGCGTCCGCCGGATTGAATTCCGGCCTGCCAAGCGGGGCCACCGGGAGTCACACCGCCAACAACGGCGGGCGTGTAGCCGACTCCGTTGAAGAACGCGAACGCGGCAAATAAAACGCCCGTGATCACGTTCATGACCACGCCAGCGCTGATGATGATCATTCGTTGCCAAACGGGTTTGGCTGGGTAGCTTCGCGGATCGAGCTTTTCTTCTGAGTCGGACGCTTCACCGCTTTGGCGAATGCGTTGGGCTTCTTCTTCGGCCTTGCGTGGGTCGTCGTCTTGTCCCAGCATCTTCACGTATCCGCCCAGGGGCAGAATGCCGATTCCGTATTCGGTTTCGCCGTAGGTGAATTTGCCCAGCGTGCGAGGGAATTTGATCGGCCCGATGGAGATTGGAACGTCAAAGCCGACGTAGAACTTTTCACACTTCACGCCAAATGTTTTCGCGGCAAGAAAGTGACCGAGTTCGTGAACAAAGATCACCAAGCCGATTCCCAGGGCGACTTGGACCCACAACCAAGTGGATTGCAACCAAGCGAGGACGCCGCCGGTGTCTTCGGTGGCCGCCAACAAGGAGGGCAAGAGGGACCAATCAACAGGCAACGACATGAATTCGACGGGGGTGAAGGAGAGTTGAACGGGGATGCCAGCCTGGCAAACCCTCGTTGAAGATATGGTTGGTCGAGCGAACCGGTTCAGTGAACGAGTTCAATCGAGGTGTTTTGATTTAAATTTGAGCCAATTCGCGAGCTCGATCACGTGCCCAAACGTCTAATTTTAGCAGTCGTTCGAGTGTGGGCGAAGATTCATGATTGTGATCGAGCAACGTTCGGCGGCAAATTTCAGGGATGTCAGTAAAGCGAATTTGCCGGTTTAGGAACAGGTCGACTGCCGTTTCGTTGGCTGCGTTGACCACGGCACCCGCCGTTCCGCCGACGCGGGCCACTTCAAAACCAAGGGCCAGAGCCGGAAAACATTCTGGATCGGCGGGGCAAAGCGTCATGTCCCAGCTCTGTGACCGGTCCAGTTCAGGTGCTGGGCAGGGCAAACGGCGTGGGTAGGTCAGGGCGTATTGGATCGGCATCCGCATGTCCGGCGGGCTGACCTGCGCGATCAGGCTGCCGTCTTCGAATTCGACCAGGGAATGGATCAGCGATTGAGGATGGACGACGACTTCGATTTTGTCGGCTGGGACATCGAACAACCATTTGGCTTCGATCACCTCGAGAGCTTTGTTCATCATCGAGGCGGAATCGATCGTGATTTTCTCCCCCATTTTCCAGGTCGGATGAGCGAGAGCCTGTTCGACGGTTGCTCCCCGCATTTGGGCGGTCGTCCAATCTCGAAACGGCCCGCCACTGGCCGTCAGAATCAGTCGCCGGACGCCGGGCCAATGCGTCTTTGCTGGGGCTGGGGTGGATTGAAATTGGTCGCGGGCGGACGTAGCAGCCGAGGGATCGGCGGCGGAATTCAGCGCCGCCGCGTGGCTTTGGCGAGCCCGTGATTCCGCCAAACACTGGAAAATCGCGGAATGCTCGCTGTCGATCGGCAGCAACTCGGCGGCGTTGTCCGCGGCGGCCTGCGTCACGACTGGGCCAGCGACCACCAGGGTTTCTTTGTTGGCCAAGGCGACTCGTTTGCCCGCGTGAACGGCAGCCAAAGTGGATTCCAGGCCGGCTCGTCCCACGATGGCGGCAACCACCACATCGACGTCTTTTGCCGTTGCGGCTCGAACCAACGCGTCGGGGCCCACGTCCAACTGACAATGGCTCGTCAGTCGTGAAGCAGATTGGGCGGCGGCGGTTTGAAGTGCCTGAGCGGCTTGGGGGTGTTTGTCCGTGTTCGAAACGACCACCGATTGCGGTGGAGTGTGACAACCGCTTGCCAATTCGATCAGGAAGTCGATTTGAGAGTGACCCGAGACGCTGGAAACTTCCCACGCGAATTGGGGATCGCATCGATTCAGGTTTTCGATCACATCGAGCGTGGCAACACCGATGCTGCCGGTCGCACCTAGAACGGCGACCCGGCTGATCGGGCGGTTGGTGGACCGGAAATCAGGCACTGGATCCGCAGAGGGGGGATCGGCGGGCACGGTCGGTTCCGTTCGGGATGGGATGGATGGGGGCAATGTCACGAGAATGATTGTCCAGGGTGTCGGGGGCCGTATCATGGGGGAACGGACCAGCCAGAACAATCCGAATAAGCCATCCAGACGCGTTGCAGGGCCAGATTTTCAGCCCGTCGCGGACGTGGTGGCTTGGGAACTCATCCGGCTGAAGAAATAGTGTGACCGTGGCTGAATCAGCCGACATCAACGAAACAATGACAATTGGAACGCAATGAGCAACGAACCCAAGTCGAAACGCGGTGGATCGTCCGAGAATCGAGGCGGAGGAAATGTCTGGTTGGTTTTACTGGCCGTGACGTGCGCCGTTGTGCTGAGTGCGTTTCTATTCAGTGACAACCGCCGCCGGCTGGCGTACCCGCATCTGAAGGAACTGCTGGCGAAATCCGCTGAGCGGCAGCAGGCGATCGAATCTCGCCAAGCGAACGCTTCCTCGGAAAAGTCTGCTGAATCGTCCGAGGCGACATCCGGCGATTCCTCGGGATTGGATGCAGCGGCGGATTCCAACGCAGAGGATTCCGTCTCTGAAACCGCGGCGACGTTGATCGATGGCGATCCCGCGAACGAACTTCCCAGCCCCAAGATCACTGTCCCGAGCAGCACCAAGGAAAATGTGCTGCACGAATTCAGTCGTCTTAGTGATATTCGGGTGGCCGACGATCGGATCACGGGAAAGGTCTATTTCAAAGCCTTCACGCCGAATCATTCCAGCGAAAAAGAACTAGCGGAACAGGTCAATTTCCTAACCATTCGCGGTTACCCCAACGATGTGACCGCAGCGGAACTGGAAGATCTGCTGGAGCAGTCAGGAGTTGCGTGGGACAACGATCGTCCCAGCCGTTTCTTAGAAAATCATTGGCCTGAATTGTTGATGATCGGCGTGTTGGTGGCTCTTGGAATCGTGATGCTCAAACGCATGGGCGGCGTCGGTTCGCCGATGTCCTTCTCACGAAGCCGCGGAAAGCTGTACAGCGAAGATGATTTGCCGACGACGTTCGAGGACGTGGCTGGAATTGAAGAAGCGGTCGATGAAGTCCGTGAGGTCGTGGACTTCCTCAAAAACAGCGACAAGTATCAGAGCTTGGGCGGCCGGATTCCCAAAGGTGTCCTGCTCGTCGGGCCTCCGGGAACCGGGAAAACGTTGTTGGCCAAAGCGATCGCTGGCGAAGCAGGCGTGCCGTTTTTCAGCCTTTCGGGCAGCGACTTTGTAGAGATGTTTGTTGGTGTCGGTGCCGCTCGCGTTCGCGACATGTTCACTCAAGCGGTCAATCGTGCTCCCTGCATCATCTTCATCGACGAACTCGATGCGCTCGGAAAAAGCCGCAGTGGCAGCGTGGTCGGCGGGCATGATGAACGCGAGCAAACGCTGAACGCGTTGCTTGTTGAGATGGACGGTTTTGATTCCAATTCCGGCGTCATCGTTGTTGCCGCCACCAACCGGCCGGAGACCTTGGACCCAGCCTTGTTGCGTCCCGGTCGATTTGACAGACATGTTTTGGTCGATCGTCCCGATGTGGCAGGCCGCGAAGAAATTTTGGCAGTGCATGTCAAAAACGTGAAGCTCGATGAGACCGTTGAACTGAAAGGCATCGCGTCGATCACCAGTGGTTTCGTGGGCGCGGATCTCGCCAACTTGGTCAACGAAGCCGCTCTGCTGGCCGCTCGAAATGGCAAACCCGCCGTTGCGATGGAAGAGTTCAACGAGGCGGTCGAGCGTGTCACGGCTGGGTTGGAGAAGAAGAAACGGGTGATGAACGAGGATGAAAAAATTCGTGTCGCCTATCACGAGTCGGGACACGCCTTGGTCGCAGCGGCCCTTCCCAACACGGACCCGGTGCACAAAGTCAGCATCATCCCTCGCGGTCTGGCCGCGCTGGGTTACATGATGCAGCGTCCGGAATCCGAGCGGTTCCTGATGACCAAAAGTGAACTCGAAAGTCAGATGAAAGTCATGCTGGCAGGAACGTTGGCGGAGGAGATGATTTTTCAGGACATCAGCACCGGTGCTCAGAATGACTTGGAACGTTGTACCGAGACAGCTCGCAGCATGGTGATGGACTACGGCATGAGTCGACTGGGGCGAATCAATCTCCGTCGCAACACCCGCAGCCCATTCCTGGCGGGATCTGGTGGCGGTGAATACCAGGTCATGCACAGCGACGAAATGGCCAAGATGATCGACAAAGAAGTGTCGCGGATTGTCGATGACATGTTGGCACAGACACGCGAAATTTTGGAACAACGCCGTGATGTGTTGGAAGCGGTCACGCAGCGTTTGCTGGAAGTGGAGGCAATCGACAGCGACGAGTTGACGCGTTTGATCCAGGAGCACAGTCGTGGACCGTGGTTGGTTCCCGGAACGGTGACAGAAAAACCAAAAGCGAAAATTGTGCCTCCCAAGGATGCGGACGCATCGCAGGCGAATCGCTCCTGATTGCGGGCGTTTTTCGTTTGGTTTGAATGAACTTGTGATGAGCGACAAGGTGGGCTCGTTTCGAATTCCGGTCTTTCGAAAAACTTCGCAGATTTGTTAAAGCCCGATGCGGCAAGCGACGACATACGTCCGCCTTGCCGTTTTTTCATAAGCAGATGACACGCAATCGGGCGTTCAAAGATGCGATTCAATTGGATGGCGAAGAATACTATCGGGCGGACCTGTGCCGGCCTTTCGGCAGTCACAGCGCTCGGTTTGTTAACTGGATGCCAGCAAACCAACGGGACCAACGGCGCTCCGATCAGCATGCTGCAACCGGGCCAGACCGCGGTCCAGAATCCCACCCTGCCGACAATTGGCCCGTTTGGTGCATCGGCTCGTGTCCCACCACCGGCCACAGGATCGTATGGCCAAGTCAGCGGAACTCCGGCGGCAGCCGCCAATTACGCTCCTTCCGGGACGTACAATTCCACGTCCGGCGTGGTGCCGATGAGTCACAATTCCAATGACACGATCGGTTCTGGGGTTGCTCAAGCAGGCGGTACGATGCCGGCCGGCACGACACCAGCCAGCCAAGGAGCAAATCAGCAATGGGTGGAAACCAACGCGGTTCAGCCCAGCCCGTTGGTGGCAGCGGCACCGGATAGCTCGACGGGAGTTCGCAGTGGCGGGATGCCCGTGATCGACTTGACGGGAGCTCCACCGCCACCGGGGTATGTCCCTCAAAACAACAACATGTATCCGAATTCGGTGTCTTACCCGTCCACGAACGTGATGGGAACGAACAACGTCGCGGCTCAAGTCAATGTTGGCTCATCGGCGTTGCCAGGGCAATTGCCGGTCAGCCAATTGGTGCCGTCGGCCTCACCCGCTGTGCAAGCTCTGCAGTGGAACACCGCCTCGGCACCCGTTCAGTCGCCACAGGATTCCTTTCAAGGAAATGCTGCCGTGCAAAGCAATGGAATGAACACGGGCACCTCCGGACAGGCGGCTGCGAATCAGCCGAGTTTTTCGACAGCGGATCGACCGGTTCAGTGGCGAGCACCAAACCGCTGAAGCCGTTCCCACCGAGCAACAGCAGGCTCGCTTAATCGGAACGTTTGCTTTCTCTGCTCGCGATCAGGCCGCGTCGATTGCGGATCGCAGAGAACGGCAAAATTCACCGGCTTCTTCGGCGGCTGCTTTCACTGGATCGATTCCTGACTCTGTTGCCTTGGACACTGCGTCGGCAACGCGTCGAACGATCGCAGAGCCAACAATCAGGCCATCCGAAACGGGAGCCAGTTGGGCTGCGGTTTCAGGGCCACTGATTCCGAATCCGATGCAGATCGGCAATTCTGTTTGTTCGCGAAGCCAGCCAACATTGTCGACCAGGTCAGTTGGCAAAGCGATTCGTTCACCAGTGATCCCTGTGACCGACACGTAGTACA
>NZ_JBICHO010000320.1:0-2565 GCF_043100905.1 Rhodopirellula sp. JB055
GATGAATCGGTTCGAGGCTGCCTTCCACCGGAAGTCGCAAGGGGACTTGGACAGCGATCAAGCTCAGGGCGGCGACAGCACCGATTGCCGCCCACGCGAACCAGGGGAGCCGGCGATTGGGATGCCATGAGGAGGCATGGATTTGATCGACGGTTTGTTGCAGGGCGGGAGCCAGCGTGCCGCTGATCGATTGCCAGTCCGCACGCAGTTCGGCGGAATCGGCTGGTTGGGAAGACGAGTCAAAGGTTTCGAGCACGAGAAACGAGGTTGCCTCGGTGGCGTCTTTGGCTCGCAGTGGCAGAATCAGAATCGTCTGTGCACCAGAGGATTCGCGATACCGATCCAGTTGATTTTGAAAGGCGGTGTCCGAATCGGGCTCGGTCGATTCGTGGATTTGCGAAAGGATGGCCTGCCAATCGCGAACGACGGGCGAGTCGATGGCGATCTCCGATTGCACGGACGAGCCAATCGGAACCCACCGAACGCCTTGCCGAGCAAACCACAACGCTCGGTCGGCGCGCGTGTCGGCGACGATGCGATGACACAGTTGATACGGTGTCAATTCATCGGTCGACGCGTTGGTCGGATCAGGAAGGGAGGCGTTCATCGTTGCGATCCAGAGTCAGTTTCACGATTGAAACCGCGATTCCAGTTTAACTAGCCGGTGCAATGTCTCGGGGGCGATGTTCGGGGACGTCGGGAAACAGTTGCTGCTCCAATTGATTGAGATTCACTCAATCTCGATGCACCGATCAGTCGAAGAATCCGAGTAGTGCGGGTTGCACCCATTTTGCTGCCTGCGCTCTCGTTCAAGTGACGCTTCGAGAGGGAAATGTGACCAATAGTCGGCCCCATGCAGGTCGTTCGATGATTCGGTGGGCTTTGGCTCCCCGTGCTCGGCGGATGTTCTGCGCCGGTTGGTTGGTCATGGCAATGGCTCCGGGAATCAGTTCGTTGGGCTGCCGTGCTTCGCGTGCATTGCCGGAAACGGTTGGCAACCGCACTGATCATGTCGATCAAATCATGTCTCGCGTGGACGCGGGGGCGCCTCCGGAGACGCTCACGGCACCGGTGATCGCACCGTTGACATTGCGAGATCCGGAGGCTTTGGCCAAAGCGGATTACCGAGACCTGACGCTGCAGCAAGCTCTCAATCAAGCGATGAGCAACAGTGAGGTCTTGCGAGACCTGAACGCAACCGTGCTGCGTGCACCCGAGACGGTCACGACCGATGAGAGCCCCGGATTGGTTCAAACGGATCCGCAATTAGGAATGGAAGCCGCCCTCTCGGCGTTTGATGCTCAGCTCACCGCTGTCGGAACTTGGCAAAACAACGATCGCCGGTTCAACAACCGATTCTTTGGCGGTGGTGCCAACGCGTTCCAGCAAGACGTGCATGACTATGTGCTGCAATTGTCCAAGCGAACGGCAACGGGTGCCGAAATCAGTCTGCGAAGCATCACTGACTACGACGCGAACAATGCGACGGGCAACCTGACGCCCAGTGCTTGGCAGACGCAACTGCATGCCGAATTGCGACAACCTTTGCTGCAGGGCGGCGGGTTGGCGTTCAACCGGATCGCCGGGCCAGCGGCTTTGCCAGGTGTGTACAACGGTGTGTTGATTGCGAAAACGAACAGCGACATCTCCAACGCTCAGTTTCGCGAAGACGCCCGCAACTATCTCAGCAACGTGATCAATGCGTATTGGGATTTGTACTTTGCGTATCGCGATGTCGACGCCAAGCAAGAAGCAGTCGCTCGCAGTTTGGAAACGTGGCGGAGCTACGACGCACAGAAGTCATCGAACCGACGCGGGGGATCGGCGGAAGCTTTGGCAAGAGAGCAGTACTATCGGTTTGTGTCCGAGCTACAAGACGCGATTGCGGGCAAACTGATTCAGCGAACCCAAACCAATAACTCCACCTCCGGCGGTACCTTTGCGGGCGTCACGGGAGTCCAAGCGGCGGAGCGTCGTTTGCGGTTGTTGATTGGATTGCCGATCGCCGATGGGCAACTGCTGCGTCCCGTTGATGAGCCCTTGTCGGCTCCGTTGATCTTTGACTCTCAATCGTTGGCCGTCGACGCGTTGCGAATGCGGAGCGAGTTGCAGCAACAGCGCCTGCTGGTCAAACGCCGCGAGTTGGAAGTCATCGCGGCGAAGAACTTTCAGTTGCCAACGCTGGACCTCGTCACCACGTATCGGCTGCGTGGTCTCGGCAAGGATTTGGCGGGCAGCGATTCCGCGTTCAACGAACTTGGGACGGGCGACTACCAAGAGTATGAGGCGGGAGTCGAATTCCGGATGCCGGTTGGTTTTCGCCAAGCACATGCGGCGGTGCAGCACGCCAAGATTCAGGTGGCGCGTGAACGGGCGGTGTTGCGAGAGCAAGAGCGGCAGATCACCCATGATTTGATGGCCGTGATCGCGGAGACGGAACGGGCTTACGCCCAGATGGAAACCAACCTGAATCGTTACCTCGCTTCGAAGGACGCACTGGATGCGCTCGAGGCCAACCGCAAGGCGGGTTTGCCGATCAGTTTGGAGCAACTGCTCGATGCCCAG
>NZ_JBICHO010000321.1:0-4081 GCF_043100905.1 Rhodopirellula sp. JB055
TCGCCTCGTCCACTACCCTAAAAACAGGTCGTGACAGACCGCTAGTTGTCAGATTTCGGAGGGAACGAGTCGCTTGTTGCGATCCCTCGGTCCAGCACCCAAACGTTGCGGTAGCGGACCGGGTCGGAGTGATCTTGCAGCAACGTGGGCAGCGGAAGAGCTTCCTCGGGTTTGCCGGCTCCGGTTGGTCCTGGCAACGCGACGTTGTCTTGGACCTTCACGCCGTTGACCCACGAGGTCACGTGAGCGGGCCGCAGTTTCTTGCCGTCGGCGCCGAATCGTGCGGCGGTGAAGCGGATGTCATAGGTTTGCCAGGTCAGTGGCGGGAACGCCATGTTCAAACGTGGTGGCTTGAACCGATACAGGGCTCCCAGCCCATTGAAGACTCGATCGGTACCAAACGAATCGAGGATTTGACACTCGTAACGGCTTTGCAAGTAGACGCCGCTGTTGCCGCGTTGTTGACCTTGTTTACCGGGCATGTGCGGGATTCGGAATTCCAAGTGCAAGTCAAAGTCGTTGAGCAACCATTTGACGTTGGCACCCTGGGCGAGCAAGCCTTCCGAAGCGATCCGGGCCTTGGAAAATTGGTCGGTGTTCTTGCCGTTGAAGAGCACGATCGCCTCTTTGGGTGGCTGAGCTCCCATCGTGGGACTGGTGCGAATCACGCGAGGCAGTTCGCCGAGCGAGTCACCTTCGAAGTTGATCAGACGGCACTTTTCAGGACCGGCAAACAATGCCCATGGTCCACCGGAGAGAACCAGCGTCTCTCCGTTGCGGCGGCCGATCAAACGAAGCTGGGTTGCCTCGTTGAATTTCTCGTCACCGGGAAGTCCGCCCACGTAAGCCAGGGCTTCAAATTCGCCCGAGCCGATGGCGCGGATTTGGATTCCATACCGTTGCTTGGTGGATTGTTTGGAAGCGTCTGAGTCGTCTGTGCTCTTTTCAGTTGCAATCGAAACGTCGCCAGCGTATTCACCGATCAATTGGAAGTCGACTGCGGCGGGGCCGTCCGTCGGTGGCAAGGTCCAGACGCCTTTTTCGACCCAGGTGGGATCGGGTTTGGGATCGGCAGGTTGAGCTTCCGCTGCTTTTTCTGGGGCTGGCTTCTTGGATTGGACCTTTTCTTCCTTGGGAGGGGGGGCCTTTTTCTCCTCGGATGCCTTCGGTTTCTGGGCGTTTTCGGAGGCTTTCCCGGCTTTTTTCTCGCTGTTGGTTTCTGCGGGTGGAGCGTCCTTTTTCGGTGCGTCTGCTTTCTCTTTGGCCGGCGAGTCCTTTTCTTGTGCCGACACTGATGGTGGAGTCAGCGCGACTGTCAGGCACAGCGTGAGGAAACCCGCGAAAACGCGAGGGGTTGGGGTCGCGAGAAATTTGCGAAATGACATACTCGAACGGAGCTCGTACTTTCGGGGATGGTGGGCTGTCTGGGGGGAGCGGCTATTTTAATTCAATTGCGAGTGGATGCAGCATGGGACGGAAGCAAAGTTCAACATCAAAAACGCAAAGCACGCGACAACCGATCTCGGTCCGTGGTTGTCGTGTTCACAATTTGCGTGATGTGGATGTTGATATCCCTCGCGGGGAATTGGTGGTGATTTGCGGGCTGTCCGGCAGCGGAAAAACATCGCTGGCGCTGGATACGCTGTATGCCGAGGGGCAGCGGAGCTACATCGAGAGTTTTTCCGCGTACACGCGGCAGTATCTCAATCAGCTCGACAAACCGGATTGCGACAGTATTTCCGGAATTCCGCCCGCGATCGCGGTGACTCGGGCGTCGGCGGTGAAGACGAACCGGAGCACCGTGGCCACATCGACCGAGATTGCCGAACACCTGCGTTTGCTGTTCGCCCGCGCATCGGAATTGGTGTGTTACCAGTGTGGGCAACCGGTCGTGATCGACAGCCCACAAAGTGTGGCGGCACAGCTCAGTGATCCAGCGGCAAAAGTTCAGCGGGCAATCGTGGGATTTGAGCTTTGGCTGCCGAATCGGAAAGCCGCTTCGGAGATCCTGCTCGGCCTGCAACAGGAAGGGTTCGTGCGTTTGATCCTCAAGGGGGAAACGTTTCAGTTGTCCGATGAAGACCGCGGCAAGATGGCCAAGCGGATTGGATCGAAGGGAGTGACGGCGACGGTCGTCGTTGACCGGCTATCTTCCTCCTCGGAAATGTCTCGCTGGACCGAGTCCTTGGAAACCGCGATGACCGAAGGCAACGGGCGTGCGGTCGTGTTGTTCCAGTCCGATGCCGATGATCAGTTCGCGACCTTGCCCACGCAGTCCATCGACGGGCGAGACATGCGGCAACGAGTCGCCAGCGATCGGCATCGCTGCGATCACTGCGACATTGAGTATCCCGATCCAGTCCCACGAGCATTCAACTTCAATCATCCGATGGGAGCGTGTCCGGAGTGCGAAGGGTTCGGCGACGTGATCGGAATCGATATGGACCGGATTGTTCCGGACAAATCCAAGTCGATTCGCGACGGTGCGATTGCTCCTTGGAACGCGCCTTCGTATCAGCATGAATTGGATGAGTTGTTGGCACTCGCGGACGATTACGATTTGCCAGTCGATGTTCCGTTTTCAAAATTGAAAAAGAAGCATCTGAAGCTGATTCACGAAGGCGTTCGCGAACGCAAGTTTGGTGGGCTGGATGGCTTTTTTGCTTGGCTGGATCGCAAGAAGTACAAGATGCACATTCGTGTGTTTGCTTCGCGTTACCGTAGCTATCGGACTTGCCCGGCCTGCGGTGGTGATCGGTTGAAGCCTGAATCGTTGGCTTACAAAGTCGGCGGGCGCAACATCTCTGAAATGCTGGCGATGCGGTGTGATGAGCTGGATCAATTTTTGACGGATTGGTTTGGTGATGATGCTTCCAGCGATTCCGATGCGGACGTTTCGCATGACGATGCTGTTCGCGAAAGATTGGTTGGGTACCAGACGCAGGCAGAGTTGTTGATTGCGGATCAGCAGCGTCGGCACACGATCGCCAGTGAACCAGTCCGGCAAATTCGCGATCGATTGCGTTACTTGGGTCAAGTTGGGCTGGGGTACTTGCAACTCAACCGTACGCTTCGCACGTTGTCCGGCGGCGAGACCCAGCGAATCGCGTTGACGTTGGCGCTCGGCAGCACGTTGGTTGGCATGTTGTATGTGCTGGACGAACCAACGGCTGGTTTGCATCCGGTCGATGTGGAGCAATTGGTCGACGCGATCACTCAGCTTCGCGACCGTGGGAACACCGTCGTCGGGGTGGAGCACAACGACACTTTGATTCAACTCGCCGACCGCGTGATTGAGATTGGGCCTGGGGCGGGCGTTGGCGGAGGCTTGGTGACGTTTGAAGGCACGCCCAAACAGTTGATGAAGGCGAAAGACAGTTTGACGGGGCGGTATCTCGGCAAGAATCGAAAACAATCCATCCAGTTGGATTTGACGGATGGCCGCGCACCGACAGGCTCGTTGACGTTGGCGGGAGCGAGCGGGCACAACCTGCGTGACATCGACGTGGAGTTTCCGCTTGGATGCATGACCGTCGTCACGGGGCGATCGGGAAGCGGCAAGAGTTCGTTGATTCACGACACGTTGTTCGGTGCCGTGTCAATTCGGTTGGCTGAACGTCGCGGCGAGGTCGCCTCGGCGGACATTGTCGCCGGGACGCTTCCGTATCGAGCGTTGCGCGGCGAGCACGCGATTGACGACTGCTTGCTAGTCGATCAATCGCCGATCAGCCGCAGTCCTCGCAGTTGCCCGGTCACGTTTGCGAAAGCGTTTGATCCGATTCGGCAAGCGTTTGCGGGAACGGTTGACGCCAAGATTCGCAATTTCAAACCGGGACACTTCAGTTTCAATTCTTCGGCGGGGCAATGTGCGGCGTGCGAGGGAGCGGGCGTGCAAACGATCGACATGCAGTTTCTCGCCGATGTATCGATGCGATGTGGCGAGTGTCGGGGGCGGCGATATCGCGACGAAGTTTTGCAGGTTCGCTATCGAGATCGCACGATCGCGGACGTGTTGGAGATGACCGTTCGCGAGGCCTCTGATTTCTTTCGCGAAATGCCGAAGGTGCAGAACAAGCTGAAG
>NZ_JBICHO010000322.1:0-39000 GCF_043100905.1 Rhodopirellula sp. JB055
GCCCACAACGTA
Source organism: Rhodopirellula sp. JB055 (assembly GCF_043100905.1). NCBI lineage: Bacteria > Pseudomonadati > Planctomycetota > Planctomycetia > Pirellulales > Pirellulaceae > Rhodopirellula > Rhodopirellula sp. JB055. The sequence goes on from NZ_JBICHO010000322.1 coordinate 13, forward strand.
ATCTTCAGTTTCGAAATCCTCGGGTTCCAAATTTCTTCCGACGGACCCGCTGGTGGACATCGGTTGGCGTGAGAGGGTCGGATTGCCTGAGTTGAGAGTCAGCCATATCAAGGCAAAAATTGACACGGGGGCGCGTTCCAGTTCTCTGCACGCGTTCGATGTGGAGACTTACTTTGACAATGACGTTGAGCGGGTTCGATTCTCGATCCACCCGGTCCAGCGGCGCGATGACCTTCACATCGAGGCAGACGTGCCGATTTTGGAACGCCGCCACGTTCGCAGCAGCAATGGCAACGTCAGCGAACGGATTGTGATCCGAACCCCATTGGAAATTTTGCGACGCCGTGTGATGGTAGATTTAACGCTCGCGAATCGTGATTCAATGGGGTTCCGCATGCTGGTCGGTCGCGAAGCCATTCGAAATCGATTTCTGGTCGACTCCGCGGCTTCCTTTTTGGCGGGACGTCGAAAACGCAAACGCTCTGGTGGAAAAGAAGTTCCCCCGAAGTGATCTCTCCGAATCGCGGCGTTGGATTCGGTTGAAAAATTTAATGTCCCTCCGCAGCGGGCTTTGGCCTGATCGTTGCTGCAACGCTTCTTATTTCACCACTCCCAGTCCCCTGAGAGAAAACCCTTGAAACTTGCTATCCTGTCCTGCGCGCCTCGATGCTACAGCACCCGACGACTGGTGGAAGCAGCCGAACAACGCGGTATCAAAGCCAAAGTTCTCAACACGCTGAAGTTCGCGATCGACTTGGCGGAAGGTGAACCCGACCTTTACTACCGCAGCAAACAACTCAGCGACTACGACGGAGTGCTCCCGCGGATCGGTTCCTCGATCACGTACTTTGGCACCGCGGTGGTTCGTCAGTTCGAGCAAATGGACGTGTTCTGCGCAAACTCCTCCGCCGGGATCAGCAATTCACGGGACAAATTGCGCAGCATGCAGATTCTCTCTCGGCACCAAATTGGAATCCCCCAAACCACCTTTGTTCGCGATCGCAAGGACATTCTGCCGGCCATTGAACGCGTCGGCGGCTCTCCCGTGATCATCAAATTGCTTGAGGGCACCCAGGGCGTCGGCGTGATCCTGGCGGAAAATGTCAAGGTGGCCGAAGCCATCATCGAGACGCTGCAAAGCACCAAGCAAAACGTTCTGGTTCAGCAATTCGTTGCCGAAAGTCGCGGCAAAGACATCCGAGCGTTTGTGATCGGCGACCGTGTCGTGGCGGCAATGCGACGCGTTGCCGTGGGGTCCGAGTTCCGCAGCAATGTTCATCGCGGTGGTCAAACCGAAGCGGTGGTGCTGGACGAAACCTATGCCGAAACCGCTGTTCGCGCCGCACAAATCATGGGCCTGCGAGTCGCCGGCGTGGACATGCTAGAAGGAGCCAACGGACCGCAAGTGATGGAAGTCAACTCGTCACCCGGCCTGGAAGGCATCGAGTCCTCCACCAAACTGGACATCGCCGGGGCGATCATTGACTACATGTCCGCCCAGGTCGACTTCCCCGAGGTGGATGTTCGCCAAAGATTGACGGTCAGCCGTGGTTATGGCGTGACCGAACTGCATGTTCGCGACGGCTCGGACTACGTCGGGAAATCAATTGATGAGTCCGGTTTGCCCGAACTGGACATCAACGTGCTGACGCTTTATCGCGGCACAACCGTGATCCCCAACCCGCGTTTGAAACGCACGCTGGAACCGCATGATCGCTTGCTGTGCTTTGGAAAATTGGAGGCAATGCGAGGCATGGTCCCCGAGAAAGTCCGCAAGCAACGCCGGCCAAAGATCAAACGTCTGCCCGATTCAGCAGCGACGATTCAGGCCGAGTCTTCTCGTGACGATTGATCCTCGACAGCTCCGCCCATCAGCAACTCCAATCGCAACTGCAGTGGTTCGTCCGAAGTGCGATAAGCGAGCTCGATTGGAATGTAGCCCAGCGGGACGCCGGCAATGGAATCCGTTGCCAATTTGACCGCGTCTTTGTGTGTACAGAGCAAACGCTGTGGCGATGGATCTTTCGTTTTGAGCTTGGTGATCCACGACCGCAGTTTTTCGCGGGTGGCTCGCTCGTACGAATCGTGGTCAGGCAATCGCAGGTGATCCACGACCATCGCACCACAGTCTCGCACCGTTTGCTCGAACGCGTCGGGGTTGCCAATCGCTGAAACCAATGCGACGGGCTGGTCGTTCAGCACCTCGATGGACTCCCACTCACCGACCGAATTCTGAATCGTCGACGGCCGGTGCTCCGTTTCCAAGATCGGACAATCCGGCGCGTACTGAGCGATCATCGAACGAATCGCCAACACGTCGTCTGGATCCACTTGGTCCACGCGAGTGATCAAGATCCAATCGGCACGGGTGATGCTATCCAGCGGTTCTCGCAGGGTGCCACGAGGCAGAACATGGCCATAGCCAAACGGACACGTCGCATCCACCACAACAATGTCGAGATCTCGCTGCAATCGGCGATGCTGGAAACCATCGTCCATCACCAAGACTTCTGCCGCGAGTTCCTCCACCGCGATGCGAGCCGCTTCGACTCGATCCGGGTGTTGCACGTGAGGCACATCGGGCAAACGCTCTTGCAGTTCCATGGCTTCGTCGTTCATCCCACCGTCTCGAGCGCCATAACCACGACTGATGATTGCCACCCGAAAATTCATGGCTCGCAAACGCCGGCACAAATCCGCGACCACAGGCGTCTTGCCTGTTCCGCCAGTGGTCAAGTTGCCGACGCTGAACACGGGAACGCCAGCGTTGAACGTCTCCTGTTTGCCGCGGTCGTATTGCCGACGGCGATGCCTTGCCGCAGCGTTGTAGAAGCCGCTGGCACACCACAAGGCTCCGCGGGCCACTGCTGAAACGGGATTCCGTGATTGCCCACTGAGCAGTGGTCGATAGTCCCAACTCATGGTGTCGTTTGCCCCTCGTTCTCGGCCGGCTGCCCCGCCACTTTCTTAAGCCCATTGCCACTGGAATTTCGCCGACCACCTGCCAAGTCATCCGTCAGCGGCGACTCGGACTGACTCAATGTTTCATCGGTGCTCTGCGGATCAATCTTTCGACAGGCCTCCGTCAAAACCTCGGCAATATCATCCAGCCAGTCTTCCCAGGTTTCAACCGTGGTCCCCTTGGGTGGAACATTCGCCATTTCGTCACACAGCAAAATCATCCGCAAACAGTGGCGAAACAGAATGCCTTCTTCTTTCTGGAGCTTTCTGGCGGTGACGTACTTGTTGAAGTCCCCCCCAAATTCGAGCAGTTCACCGACAATCCAAACCGGGCGAACACGGACGTCGTCGACCTTGGGATACTCATCGCGAAACAGTCGCAAGAGTTTCTCACCAATGGTCAGAGGCCACACGCGAGGCTCTTCGAACATCACCCGCCCAAACCCACGATCCTTGACCTCTTCCTCTTCTTCCTCCTGCCCACCACCGAGTTCTTCTGCCGAAGCCAAACCACGCTGCAACAACAACGCATCCAGACGAGTTTGAGCCAATTGGCCCGGCGGCACGATGTCGTACGATGGCATGCGCGCAAATTTGGCGACCGAACCTGGCACCTCCAACATGCTTTCCAACACTGCGATGCGTTCTTGATCGTCGGCATCGGCGAGTTGGTCCGCCATGAAGACACCGAACAACGGATTAACGCTTTTCAGTTGAACCAATCGTTCTAACCGGACCGTCGGCTTGGCCGTCTCGGGTCGATAATCTTCCAGTTCGTAGCCGCGTTTGGCGAGAGCTTCCGCGTCATCGATTGGCGCTGTTTCTTCTGGGGCCGGCTCGGGTTTCGACTCGGGTTCTGCAGCCCGCATTTCATCCAACAGACCACCAAACAACCCACCGGTCGCTGCGGGTTTGGATTCAGCGACGTCGACTTTTGGCTGCCCAGGCTTGGTACCCTTGGGCGTTGGTTTGCGTTCCGCGGCAATGCGAGGCAATGGTTCCAACTCAACGTATCCGCCTGACCACAAGGTGATCAGCATCCGATTGAGATCCTTTTGTGCCACTTCAATTCGGGCCGGCGTCATCAACCGACGCCCCACCAAATCGCGAATAGGCTGAACGTTTGGGTCCTTCGACAACAGATACGCGAGCAAACGCCAGGGGACTTTGCCGCGACTGGAAAGATCCGCCGACTTCGCGACTTGCAATTGTTCGAATTGGGTTTGAGTCCAATACGACTCGCCTGCGCGACGTTTTGGCATTTTCTTCTTGAGCTGTTTCTTCGCCCGCAGCAAGCCCGGATCCTTGGTGTCCTCCGGAATGGAATCGTACTTCTGACGCCAGCGATTGATTTTGACGTCGTCTTCGTGAGCTAGTGCGAACACGTAGCCGCGATCGTCGAACTGAGGCCGACCAGCACGACCAAAGATCTGCTGGGCCGACGCGATATCGACCAACTTCTTTTTGTCTCGTGGGCCCTTCAACAAGCTTGGCAACACCACGCTGCGAGCAGGCAAGTTGATCCCTGCCGCCAACGTTTCGGTGCACACGCAAATGCTCAGCAACTTCTTTTGAAACAACTCCTCGACGATGCGTCGGTAGCGGGGCAAGATCCCCGCGTGGTGAACCCCAACACCTCGCATCAAGATCTGCTTCAGCTTTGGCCCGACGCCGTTGGTGAAATCGGCAGCATTGAGAATGTCGGCCAACTCCTTTTGGCGGGCTTTGTCGATCAGCGATTTGCCTTTCAACATTTCAGCGTTGGTCCAGCACATCGATCGACTGAAACAGAACAGCAAGGCGGGCGTTCGGCGTTCCTCGTCATCTCCCGCCGCGATCTTTTCACAAAACTCATTCAGCAAATCATCTTCGACCCACTCGTATTGCAGCGGCACCTTCCGCTCGGTTCCCTGAACCAATTGCAGATTCCGCCCGTGAGCGTTGCGAAGCCAACTGGTGAAGGCCACGGAATTACCAACCGTCGCACTGAGCAACAACGTGCGAACGGATTTGGGAAGCAACCCCAGAGTCAATTCCCAAACCACCCCGCGTTCGTAGTCGTTGAAGGAGTGGAACTCATCCATCACCACGCAAGTGACATCGTCGAACTGAAACGCGTCGGGATTGAGCAAGCGATTGAGCAGAATTTCCGCCACCACCACCAAGACCGGTGCGTCCGCGTTGACGCTGCGGTTGCCCGTCACCAAACCGACTTGGTCCGCAGAGAATCCCCACCGAACAGCGGACTCTCTCAGTTCATCAAGCTTCTGGTCCGTGAGAGCAATCAGCGGGGTGGTGTAATACATCCGCTTGCCGGTTCGCAACGCCTCGTAAACCGCGGCTTCGGCAATCAGCGTTTTCCCGGTGCCCGTCGGGGCACACACGAGTACCCCGTGCTGAGCCGCCGGACCCTCCTCCGCGGCCTGTGTGTCGCCGGTGAAGTACGCAAGCAACGCCTCTTCCTGAACCGGGTAGGGCTCGTACGGAAGCAGTTCGAAATACTCCTCCGCCAACGTGTCTCGATCGAGATCCGGATCGACCGTGGCAGAGCGGGGGGGAAGCGATTCAGGCTTGGAAGACGAGTTGGCGTTCATGCGTTTGTTGTATCACAAGAACGCCAAATTGGGGCTGACCCAAGTGGCGACTTCTCGTCCTTCGCGGCCGTCAAACGCTCGATCCACCTCCCGCGATCGACACCGCCACCAATCGCTCAACCGCAAGATCCCCGCTCAATCAGCAGGACCGATACAACTGTGGTTCCCAGGAACAACTGCCAGCGGATTCCACTCGCAGTTCGAGGCCCCTGCCTTCCAAGAACCTAGGCTTCCGTCGAGTCATTCAATCATCAGGGGGCAACTGGAATGAATGCTTACGGGGCAATCCTGCGCAATAGGCCACTTCGGCTCTTTTTTGCAATCACAGTCTTTTCAGCACTGCAAAGTGTCAATCAACAGCACGCTAACGCGGCCGATCCGAATTCACACAACGTGATTCCATCGGATACGCGCCCAATACGCATTGGGATGTCAACCGCGTTGACAGGTCCGGCCGCGGAACTCGGCATCAACATGCGGCACGGTGTTCTGGCTGCGTTTGCCGAAGCGAATGCGAGCAACACACTTCCATCCAAACGTCTGGATCTCATCGCGCTTGACGACGGGTATGAACCGGCTCGCACCGCGTTGAACATGCACGCATTGACGGCCGACCACCGTGTGTTGTCAGTCATCGGCAATGTCGGAACGCCGACCGCGATCACCGCGATCCCAATCGCACAAAAGACGCACACCCCGTTTTTCGGTGCCTTCACAGGAGCCAGCGTTCTAAGAAATCGCGGCCCTTCGAACATTGTTGTCAACTACCGGGCAAGCTACGCAGAAGAAACCGCTGCCATGGTCGATGCTCTATTGGCAAAAGGGATTCAACCAGAAGAAATTGGATTCTTCACTCAGAATGACAGTTTCGGTGACGACGGATTCTCCGGAGGTTTGGCAGCGATTCGTCGCCATCAAGCGCTCGAGGCCTCCAGCGTCCCGCACGGCCGATACCGTCGAAACACGTCCGATGTCGAAGACGGACTCGCTGACCTACTGATGCATGAATCCCTCCCCAAGGCCGTCATCATGGTCGGCACCTACGAGCCCTGTTCGAAACTGGTTCGCCTGGCTCGAGCCAACGACTTCAACCCACAATTCCTTGCCGTGTCATTTGTTGGCGCCGATGCGTTGCAAAGAACACTGGGAAGCATGGCCGATGGGATTGTTGCCACCCAAGTTGTCCCTCATTTCAACAGCGAGCTGCCGCTCACTTGCCAGTATCGCGCCGCGATGCAAACCTACGACGCGGAAGTACCGTTGTCGTTTGTCTCACTGGAGGGATACACCGTCGGCCGCATTCTGATCAAAGCAATCGCGTCAATTGATGGGGAAATAACCCGAGACGCGGTCACGCACGCATTGGAGCAATTGGGTCAATTCGACATTGGCTTGCGTAGACCGCTGACTCTTGGTCCAGACGACCATCAGGCCTGCCACGAAGTCTGGCCGGTGATGCTCGACTCCAACGAATGTCACGCCATGTCGTGGGAGGACTTGCTCAATGAGTGATCCCACAAATGCGGACTCGGTCCAGCAATCGAAGTGCGCGGACGACGCCCAGCGGCGTGTCCGCTGGTTGAGCACCACGGGTGTCAGCAGCGGAATCCTATTCTTTGTCATCACGACAGCACTCCTCAATTGGCACCAAGACAGCCGCACGAAAGCAAGTGCAATCGAAGCTCGCATCAACGAGGCTCGGCTCGCCATGAGCCGGGCGACTGTCAGCCGGAATGAAGCATGGACTCAACTCCTCACCGAATCATTCATCCCCGACCAGCGTCAAGCAAACACGCAGAGCAACTCGTGGCATGAAGAATTGGTGCTGGTGCAGCAAACATGCGAGGTCCTCAACGCCGCATTGCAGCTCAAAGGTAGTGAAAAGCTGAGCATCGAAATCAACCCTCTGGAAGAATGGAGCATTCAGGCCGAACGCTGGAAAGAACGACACACCTATCTGACCACAACGGTTCAGCAACAGTTCTCGAGTCTCGACGACGTCCTCGAAGAACTGCTGAGAGAATCCGACAAACAGCGAGGAATCCACCGTCTCCGCTTGGCGTTGGGGCTACGCAGCCAACTTTCGAACCAGCCCAAACCGATCAAGCAAATCCTGAAAGACTGTGCAGGATCGAACCGTTCGTATGAGCAGAGCGGAAACCTCAAGCAACTGCGACTCTACCTCAGCCAGTTGATGACGACCACAAACACGGATCTCCTCACGGACATCGCCGAGAACCAAATCCGGCCCATCCTGCTGCGACTTCAATCTTCTAGCGATCAACTGGTACCACCGCAAACACTGGAGAAAATTGAATCAGGGATCTTCGATCCGATCACAGACCACTTCGAAACGGCAATGGTCTCCGAGAATTCATCCAAAGAATCACCTGGGATCCTGCCTCTGCAGCTTGCGATTTCGGAAAGCCGACTGGAACGGAAGCGACTCGTTCAACGAGCGGCTGAACACGGACAGGTTCTCGATCAGCAACGAAGCAAACTGGCGATGGCTGGCGATGTACTCAAGAACCAGTACACCGAGAGCTTTGCCAACACACTTCGAATGGTTTGGTACGTCAAACTTGCGCTTGGAATCATGCTGGGCTTGGTGTTTCTGTTTCTCACCCGCAAAGTCTCGCAAGCGATCGCATTCCAAGTCGATGCCATTGATCGAACTGCAAATGAACTCGCGAACGAACAGTTGTTGCTCGAATCCGTTCTGTCGAACCTCCCCATTCCGCTTTACTGGATAGACGAAAACGGACGCTACCAAGGCTGCAGTCAATCTTTCGCGAATTGGATCGGCATCCATTCTGCAAAGGACATCATTGGAAAAACCGACGAGGACCTTCCTTGGGATGTCGCCACCAGCGAACACAAGGCGACTCTCGACCGATCAATCATGCGGTATGGGATTCCGATCACGAACCAAGAGGTCCAGCAGCGGCGAAATGATGGAAAGTCCTTTGTTGTGCTAGCCAGCAAGACGCCGCTCTTCAATCACGAAAACTCCAGCGTCGGACTGGTCGGCACCTACATCGACATCACCGAACGCAAAGCAGCCGAAGAACGCATGAATGGGCTGGCGAAGATTCAAGCCGAATGTCCAAGCGAAATCTATGTGTTCAGCATGCACTCGCTGGAACTGCTTGAACTCAATCAAGCCGCCTGGCAAAACCTGCGAGTCGATGAACAGGAATACCGTGGGAAACCGATCTCAAACTTCCTGAGTGATGCGGACACCCAAAAATTGATGGAACATTTACAGCCCATCATCGACGGCAATGCTGTCGAAGTGGAATACGAGCTGACGCACGTTCGCTCCGATCGCACCACCTATCCCGTGCATGTTCGAACGCTCACGATTGAGCATGAGTCGGAGCAAGTTTTTGTGACCTGCGCAACGGACATGACGCTTCACCAAAAGCTCGAAAACAAATTGCTCCAAGCTCAGAAACTGGAATCGATTGGACAACTCGCCGCCGGCATCGCTCACGAGATCAACACTCCGATGCAGTGCATCGGCGGAAACATTGACTTCCTCCAGGAATACACGGGGCGGTTGCTCGCCATCGTCGACACGTTCCAGGAGCTGCTGCAAACCAAACCGGAAAGCTGGGAAGCCCGCCTCCTCGCCGTCACGGAGATGCTGAAGGCCAACCGCTTCGATTTCATTCGGTCGCAATTCCCAATGGCAATCGAAGAAACATCCACCGCGGCAAACCGGGTGGTCGAAATTGTTCGGGCGATGCGAGTCATGTCACACCCGGGAGCACAAACTAAACGCTGCACAGACATCAACGAGCTGGTTCACGATGCGAAGATCCTGAGCCGCAACCGTTGGAAATGTGTCGCTTCAGTCGAACTCTCGCTCGACGAAAACTTGCCGGCGATTGATGCCTTGTCTGCAGAACTCAGTCAAGTCTTCCTCAACTTGATTGTGAATGCTGCCGACGCCATTGCGGAACAACAGACAAGCGACTCAGCCGAACTGGGCGAAATCAACGTGCTCACGAAATTCGATGATGACAGCGTCTACATTGAAGTTCGTGACAATGGCCCAGGCATGTCGGACGAGGTCAAAACGAAAGCCTTTGAACCGTTCTTCACGACCAAGGAAGTCGGCAAAGGCACGGGCCAGGGCCTGTCAATCACTTACGACGTGGTCACCAAACTTCACAACGGAACCGTGGAAATCCAAAGCACCGTTGGGGAAGGAACCTCGTTCATGTTGTGCCTGCCACGCGACGCTTCCACCCCGGCGACTTCTCCCCCAGGCGTTGCCGTCATCCCGACGGACATGCCCAACTCAACCGCCCCAGCAGGCATCCTGTGAAGGCGTTGAAATTGGAGAGTGTAGGCTGGCACTGACAACTTCCGGCCGGACTTGGATCATCGTCCGAACAGCTTGTCGATTCGAAGCTTTTCGAATCCTTTGTTGAAGCTGTCTTCGAGCTGCTGTTGGCCGCGGCCGAGTTGTTCTTGCAGAAAGTTGGCCCCGGCTTCCTGAGCCGCCCGGGCTCCCATGTCTGCCACAATTCGCTGGATTCCCGAAGAATCCAACCGCGGGCGGTCCAAGGTTCCGTTGACCGGAATCGTGATTGTCTGCCCCGAGAGAACACTCAGATCACTTCCGATCCAAGATGCATCCAACGGAATCTGAGCGATCAAATCCAATTGGCCATCCATGGTCACGCGGCCACTGGTGGTCACCTTGGCTCGATCGATTTCCAGCAACAACGCCCTGTGATCCACGACGCCGCCTGCCACATTGAACTCGATGGTTTGAGCCGGCATGGTAATCAATGTGCGGTTGCTACGAGGCGGGTTGGAACTGGAGCCAATCGCGGCGAGCGATTGCAATTGTCGAGCTCCCGCGATGACCTGATCCGCCAACGGCCCCGCGTTCATCCGAACCTGTTCGACTTCCAGTCGTCCGCGAATGGTGGACTGGTTGGGATTGTCGATCGAGACCATTCCCTGTTCGAGGGTTGCACTGAAGGTGCCATCGACGCGAGCCGCATCGGCAGCGATCGGCGCGATGTATTTCAGCCACTGACCTGTGATTTCCGGAGTCAACTGAACGTTTTTCGCGATCGGCCCCGGCTTGAGATCCACCCATATCGCGGGACGATAGTGAACGTCACCGGCAAGCAAGAGCTTGCCATTCGCTGCGGCAGAACTGGTTCCCGTTTGATAAGTTGCTGGGTTATTGGGGTCATAATCCAGCGGTGCGACCTGAGGACCGTATGGCTGAGTCACGTAGCGGCTGGCACCCAAGACGGGAATCGTACTGGGAGCAATCGAGACCACCGATTCGGTCATCTGAAAAGGCACTTCGGCTGGACCAAACCACATTCCCGCCGCGTCAACGCTCTCCCATCCCAAGCTGCCGTCTACACGGAAGGAAATCAGATCTTTCGGGCCCTGTTGGTACTGAATCTTCAAAGGCGTTGGGTGAACGCCTTCGGCGACGACCGGCGTCCCCGTCAACTCGGTGATCCGGCGTGCCACCTCATCCATCTTGAAGTTGGCAGGACCTTCCAGGCGAACGGATTGCTGGCCATCTTTCCAATCCACTGTGCCTGACAGTGTTGTCGCGAACCAATCCCCGGCGATCTGCATCGCCTTGGCCTGCAACGACGATTCGTTCAGGTTCCATTCCGCACGACCATCGATTCGCAGATTGGGTTCTGCCCAAACCACTCGTTTGGTGCTGTTGAAATTGACTGACGTTGCGGGAACCGTTTCGACCAACTCAAACTGGCGTCCGGTCATGTGCGAGTCCAAAAATAGGACCGCAGGATCTCCGGTCGCTACAACACTGCCTTCCATTTTCCCTCGCAGCAACCACTCGCTGGACGGGAGATTGTCGCTGGAGCCCGTGTTTCGATAGGCTACCTGCTGAACCGATCGCGATGGACTGCTGGAACGCGACAACCGTGGGTCTTGCGGACGATTGGCAAGTCTCTCACGCACACTGGTTTGCAATCTTTCCAATTCCGCTTGCCACGCGATTTCGATGTCGGTCATCCCGCCAATCCATTCGCCTTGGATTGCCGCCGATGCCGCATCACCAGCGACGGTGAAGGAACGAATGATGACGTCTTGCTGGGGATAGCTGGCTTTGCCATCAAAATGCAGCTTCACGAGTTGCTGCTCCCATATTTGTTCTGACATCGGGACTTCGAGTTGGGTGATTTGGGCATCCACCGATTCCAGCATCGCCGCGCCGGATTGACTCAGGCCCGCACGAGCGTTGAAGCGGAACCCACCCTGCAATGACTCGTAGCCCTCGGGCATCCACGGAGCCAACGTCTGCGCGATCGCATGGAGCTGTCCTTGGCCGCTCATTCGCAACGGAATCATTCGGTCCGCATCCAAACCCGATATCGATTGCACCAATTCAACATCAGCATCCAGACCATTGCCGCGCACATTCAGTTTGCCACTGAGCAATTCTGCCAACTGCCCACCACCATTGGGTTGCCAACGCCCGGTGATGTCCAACTGCGACTGCAAGGAAGAAGGTTGAAAACTCTGCCCCGGCGTTAATTCGATCGCCAATCCGGTCATGCGTCCGTCACCACGAAGCCGCCAGGTGCCGTCGTTTTGAGCATTCCACTGCAACCCGCCTTGAACATTCCCTTCAAAACGTCGGTCATCCAAATCGATCAATGGACGAAGAATGCGCGCGAGCTTTCCAAAATTGACATCCACGTTGGCCGAACCACTGCGCAGGTCCCCCTGCCCATTGACCACTGCAAAGGGACTGTCCATTTCAAATTGTTCTGCAAAAAGTCGCTGCGTGTCGCTTGCGACGACGGCCAGAACATCAATTGGCGCCACACGAATCTCACCACCTGGCGACTGAGCCTGAATGATCCCGCTGCGAATCATCAAGCGGCGACGGCGAACATTTCCGCCACCCATCGCGGCCGAACCACCTCCGGCAATCGGCTCGATCCGAGCTTCCACCATTCCGTCCACCAGAGTGACGCCATTTCGCAAAGGCAACAACTCCGGAAGAGCCCGCCGCAGACGAGGCAAATCGACTTGAACCGTCGCGGTCGCATCGACTTGATTCAACCACGCCAACGGGTTGGTTGTGTTGCCAGCCAGCGAAACAGAATCTGGAAACGAACCGTTCATCTGCACGCTCGCGAAGTCTGTTTTCGCATTGATTTGGTGGGCACTGACCCGTCCGTTGCGAATTTGCAAGTCACCGTCAAAGGTTGCCAGTTCGTTGTCCCAAAGCTTTCGCCCCGTTCGCGAATCCGTTGCCACCAAATTGCGAACATACAATTGCCGCAAAGAAACATCAGGTTCACCCGATGCGGTCAGCGTCAAATGGGTTTGCCCCGACAAATCACCGGTGATCGCGGTGGGCAGTTGGCTGCCGGGGAATCGCCGCTGAGCCAAGGTGAGCACCGACAAAGGCAGCGAATCGGCATCGATCTCAACCGACAATTGCTCCGCGGCCGACGATACATTGCCGGCTTCCATCGCCATCTTGATGTGACCAGCCAAGGATCCATCACCGCCGCCAGGCTGGCTCAAAACACCGTCAAAGGTGACATCCAGCAGAGAGCCATTCAGAATCGCTTCGGCATGAGACTGACTCAGCGTCCAGGTTTGGTTGGTACTCGCGTCGGTGGCTTGCACCAGCAAGTCTTGCAGTTTGACCGTGCCTTGCGGAACCAAGGTGGACGGTTCATTGGAAGGCGTCAGCAATGCAGCGAGGTCTTCTTCAATCGAGGTCGTTCCCTCCATCACCGTTCCTGACAACTGCACGCCACGAACGATCACTTCTCCAAATTGCCCGGCTTGTGGCTCGCCCGACCAAAGGCTGCTCAGCGAGACCGCGGTTTGCAATTCTTCAACGCTGATTTCAGATTGCCCCACTCGTCCGACCAAGTGCAGGTCTTGAATGCTCAGTGGAGTCAGCCAACCAATTTGCAGCGACCCCACTTCGGCATCCAAGTCATACGCGTCCAACGTTCGAATCAAAAACGAACGCCCAATCGGCGAGTGGCTGACGAGACTCGGGAGTGCCCCAACGCCGAGAACGGCGAAGACCAGCAAGACCAGAACGAGCGTCCGTTTGCGTTGCAATCGGCCTCGCCGACGACTGCGGGTGCGAACTTCTTGCGAGCGTTCCATGACGCCCAATTTTGCATCGAGGTCGTAATCCCGGGCAGCTTTGCGTCGCATTGCCGTCGATCCAATCCGTGAAGAGTAGTGCACGCCACCTCATCCATCGCGGTGCGGCATGCGGAGCATACTCATTTTCGCCGGATGCCCCCAAGAGACGTTTTTGAAACCCTTGTCGGGCCTCTCCGTCGGCTGGACGCTCGAATGTCCCGCATCGAAGGCCCGGACGCCGTGCATTTTGGGAGGGCACGGATTCTGTCGGCGCATAAAAAAAGCTCCCGGAAAGTACGAGGTCCTAGGGGGGCGGAGGACAACGCGCTTCTGTTCCGGGAGCCGGTGGTCGGTTTGTTCGATCGAGTGAGCACATCCTTGTGATCACCAACCGAACGTCCGTCATTTCAAAATCCTAACAAGGGTTTTCAGGTCGATCCGTGACCATCCAAAACATCTTGAAAATCTCGCAGCCAACCTTTCAACCGAAATCAAAAGACGACCTGTGCGAGATGCAATTTTGAAACTTCGCACGTCGCAATCGGACCGGGTTGGAGGTCCGTTTGCGACGATGGGGGCAACTTAGCCGGGGCCGCTTTCGTGGGTCAAGCCGAGTTCGTAAAAACTCTTTCAGGTTCTCGAAGCTCATTTCGCTCCCGCCCGTTTTCGTCCCCGAAATCGTTTAGAATCAGCACGAAAACTTTCTCGATTTTCTTTTCATCCCCGCCAAAGTCCTCCCTTCCATGAAGTTCACTTCACGCTACGAAACCCCGAAGATGAATCCCGTTCAGACAAGCGATCCCTCCACGCCGGAGTTGTCTTCCGCTGCCTGTCTGCGAAACGCACGGCAACGGTCATTCAATGCTTGGTTCACTGACACCCATTCCTCCGGGTCTTCGCATGCCTCCGGGTCTTCGCATGGTCAATTGCTAGCAAATATGTTTCGTCATCGGTCTTGGTTGGCGGCGATCTTTTTGCTGTTTCTTTGCGCCGGCTGCCAGCCGCCTGCAGCCGAGCAGGCGGACTCGTCGGACAAACCACTTCACTTCGCGGTCATCCCCAAAGGAACGACTCATATTTTCTGGCAATCAGTCAAACTGGGGGCAGAGCAAGCGGGCGAGGAAATCGGAGCTAAGATCACGTTCCGCGGCCCATCGAAAGAAAACGACCGCGACGAACAAATCAATGTGGTACAAGGGTTCTTGAACGCTCGCGTCGACGGAATTTTGCTTGCACCCCTGGATGCTGACGCGCTGGTTCGGCCGGTGAAGGAAGCCAGCCGAGCGGGCGTGCCCGTCGTGATCTTTGACAGTGGGCTGAACACCGACCCCGGCGACTACGTTTCTTATGTTGCCACGGACAATTTCGCAGGTGGCAAATTGGCCGCTGACGCGATGGTGGATGCCCTCGGTGAAGACGGTGGCGAGGTCATTTTGCTTCGATACCAACAAGGCAGCGAAAGCACGCACCAACGCGAAGAAGGCTTTCTGGCCGGGATTGCCGAGCACGAAAGCATTCGCGTCATCAGCAGCGACCAATATGCCGGGACCACGACCGAATCCGCGATCGACAAAGCCCAGGCGTTGCTGAATCGTTTTGGCGACGAAGTGGATGGGATCTGCACGGTCTGCGAACCCACGGCCGAAGGCGCCCTGCGAGCCCTCCGGGAACGTCAACTGGCCGGCAAAGTCAAACTGGTGACCTTCGACAGCAGCGACTCTCTGCGAGAATCACTGTCGGCCGGCGAAACGCACGCGATTGTGCTGCAAGACCCCGTCGCGATGGGTTACCAAGCCGTCAAAACGATGGCAGCTCACCTGCAAGGGGAGACGACGGAATCATTCATCGACACAGGGGTATTTGTCGCCACGGCTGAGAACCAAGACGACGAAACCATCGCTCGATTGCTCCGCCCCGCCGTCGCGGGCGAGTGAGAAGGGGTGGTAGACGAGCGATTCAGGGCTGGAACCCAATAAAATTGCCTTCCTGCCGCATCTGATCAGTGTTGCAAACGAAAGCCAGAGGCTAGACTTCTCGGCATGAACAGAATGAGAAATCAACGCCCACCGCGTACAGGACGCGGATCACGATCAGCCCGCTTCGAAGAGCCGATCGACACGATCGCTCTGCTGGAATCCGTTGGTCCGGTGGAAACACCGCCGGACATGGATTCGTTTGATGAGCTGGACCTGTCTCCGATCATGCGTCGAGCGGTCAAAAACGCGGGTTTCACGACTCCGTCACCGATCCAAGCCGCATTGATCCCGCACGCCCTCAACGGCCGGGATGTGATCGGCCAAGCTCGAACGGGCACCGGCAAGACCGCTGCGTTCAGCATTCCAATCCTCGAACAACTCGATTCACTCGAAGATTGTCGCGACCCGCAAGCGATTGTGATTGTCCCGACGCGAGAATTGGCGGACCAAGTTGCCGCCGAAGCTGAAAAGCTCGCGAAAGGCGTTCCCACCGAAATTGCCGTGCTCTCGGGCGGCAAAAACATGAACCGCCAGCTTCGCCAGTTGGAAAATGGCACCCAACTCGTCGTCGGAACTCCCGGCCGAGTGCATGACCACCTGCAACGAGGCACCCTTCGCACCGGCAATGTGTGGTGTGTGGTTCTGGATGAAGCCGACCGCATGCTGGACATCGGATTCCGGCCTCAAATTGAACGAATCATGCGGAAGTGCCCACGAAATCGGCAGACCCTGCTGCTTTCGGCCACGCTTCCCGCAGTCGTTCGTCGATTAGCGGAAAGCTACATGCAGGAACCGATCGTGATCGATTGCTACCGCGACGAAATGGCTGTCGACACAATCGAACAGCGATACTTCACCATCGCGCAGGACGACAAAGTCAAATTGCTTGAGTCATTGCTGAAACGCGAAGACCCTGAACAAGCGATCATATTCTGCCGCACCAAACGCGGCACCGACCGACTGCACCGCAAACTTTCGCAAGAATACGGAGGCGCCTGCGGGGCGATCCATGGCGATTTGCAGCAACGAGAACGCGATCGCGTGCTTCAAAAGCTCCGTGATGGCAAACTGAAATTCTTGGTGGCCACGGATGTCGTGGGTCGCGGAATTGACATCAGTACGATCTCACACATCGTCAACTTCGACGTGCCTCAAGATTGTGACGACTACGTGCATCGCGTCGGCCGAACTGGACGGATGGGGCGAGACGGTGTCGCGTACACCTTTGTGGTGCCAGGCGAAGGCGAGATCCTGACCAGCATTGAGCAGCGAATCAACAAATTGTTGATCCGGGACAAAATGGAAGGATTTGAATCACCTGCAGAGAAGGCAGCTGCAGTGGCCGCGGCGGCGCCCGAACCCGAGAAAGAGGTCCGGCGCACCCTCAACCCTATGACACGAAAACGCCCTCGCCGGCGTTAATTCTTCCCCGGGAACTTTTTCGCAAGTCCAACGTCCAACCTGACGCAAGAATGTGTCGATTGTGATGGTTGTGAGCTGCGAGACCTCTACCCCACCGCTCTCTCGCCCCTCTATCGGGCGATCCGCTCGGGTCGATTTCGTCATCAGAACCGATGCAATCGGCACATTTGTCCGAGGAGTCAAAGCTGCGGTAAGTAGCGACGTCGCAAAAATTTGCGACGTTATTTACCCCAACTATACTCGGCGGACTGATCGCGCGAGCTGCGGCTGAATCGCCAGACTTTCTTGTCTGAGGGATTCTGAACAACGCCGTGAGATCAACCTTGTCATCCACGACTGATCTTTGATTGGCCGCAATTCCGCGACCAATTGAAGCTCCGAGATTCACATCAAGTTCGGCGGATTGGGTTGGAAATGAGCTGTTTCGGAAGCTCACCAAGACCCAATCTCTGGTCTGCCTAGAAGGTTCGGTCTATGACCTCGCGTCAGCGAAACACAGTGTCTCCGTCCACGGAAAATGTCTCTTCCCGCGATCGTGCGCCTTCGGTGCCAGCTCGTCGTCGGTCCAAAACGTCCAAACGCGGTGGCGAAACTCGCCAACAGCGTCGGCGTCATTTGGTCGAATCGCTCGAAGCTCGCCAGTTGTTGGCCGGGCCGCAACTCATTGGGGTGCAACCCAACGAAGGCGACCTGATCGATGACGGAGCGGTGCGTCAAACGGCACCGCGAGTGCTAACGTTCCGGTTCGACGAGAACCAACAGATCGATCCATCCACGCTGGGCGGCATCGAAATCAGTCGTGCCGGCGGCGATGGCGACTTCAACGAGAAGGTCGTGGTCGAACCCGGCTCGATTTCCTTGGGCGATCCCAATGAAAACGAGATCGTCGTCCGCTTTGCCGAAAACCTTCCGGACGATGACTACCAAATCAAACTGTTTGGTTACGACAATCCAGACGAAGACATCGTCGGCATTCGCAACCTGAACGGCGAACTGTTTGTTCCTGACGAAGCCGGCGAACGCGTTCAGACAATCAACTTTGATCTCGACCTGGGTGCCTTGATCGAATCGGTTGTGCCACAACCAGTCGTCCGCAATGCGGATGGCAGCTTGACGCAGAACCGCAATGAGATCGTCGTTTACTTCAACGAAGATCCTTTGTTCGTCGAGAACGACTCCAACGGAAACCCGACCACGCGATCGGCAGAGAACCCACGCTTCTATCAATTGCTGCTGACCCAAGACACGGTCCGCACCACCGACGACGTGGTTTATCAACCCGCCAAGGTTGTTTATGACGAAGAGACCTTCACCGCGCGTCTGTTCTTCGACACTGACGACATCAATGACCTGGCGTTTGAACAAGCCGTGCTCACCGCGCAGGATTCGTCACAACTGGCCCAATTGGAGGCCGCTTTGGTCGCAGGCACACCGTCGGTGGCCGAAGCCCAAGCGAACCTGGACGCATTCAAAGAGAGCTTTGCCGTTCCTGTCGGCGGTGGCACATTCCGTTTGCGAATTGGGACTGCCATCAGCAGTTCCGCGGAACTGCAACTGCAACCCACCGAGGTCATTCCTCGCCCGTTCACCAGCATCGGTTTGGACAACAGCGGCAGCGAGTTCTTGGTTCGTTCCTTGCTGCTCGGCGAAGATCAACCCGAACGTGCAGTGACTTTCGTCGACTCAGCCGCCGGTGGATTGGCTATCAGCCTGGACTCCAATGGCCGCGTCGTGGTCGACTTTGGTGGATCCACCCCCACTGTCAACGACTTGCGAGTTGCCGTTGCCAGCACCCCCGCGGTCGCTGGCTTGATCGAAGTCGATTCCAATGGTTTTGGCTCGGTCGCTTTGCCTTTGAGCTTGACCAACAAGAGCGACTTCAACCTGGTCGGTTTGGGCGGCACGCTGACAACCGCATACAACCTCGGCGAACTGGGATCCACCGGTGAGCTGACGAGCGTCTTGATCCAAGAATCCATTTCGCCGATGCCGTTTGACTTGGATCTTCCCGGCGGGAACGACGATCCAGGTCACCGCGAAGTCGACACGGCATTCCAAGGTCACCTCAATCCGTTGTTTGGTGCCGACTCGGTCGATGGCATCACCGAGATCGCTTACAACTTTGAGTCCGCCGTCGCCTCCACGGGCGGCACAACCTTCAGCAACCAGATCACGGACCGTCAAAAGGACCGCATTCGTGAAGTGCTCGACCTGTGGTCCGCGAAAATTGGGGTGCAGTTCCGCGAAACTGTTTCCGAGGGCATCACCTTCGCCGTGGGCGACAACACTCGTCTGGAAAACTCCGTTAGCTTCAACGTAATCAACGCGAATGTTCGCGTGGATGAAACCTTCGCAGATCCAGCGATTGTCTTCAGCAACCAAGTCACCTTTGGCACCGCGTATGCCGAGGACTTCACCCGCAAAGCGGCCGCTGGCGTGGGCCTGTTGCTGGGCTTGGAATTTGCACCTGAATTGCCACCGGAAACCTTGCTCAGCGGATCGTTCCAGTTCCTCAACGACACGATCAACCCCACCACAGAAGCCGCTCTGAACGATCTGGAACCGGTCTTCCCAGGCAATGCCGACGTGTTGCATGGCCAGTACCTGTATCAACCCGACAGTGTTGATATCGACATGTACCGGTTCGAGGTCAACCTGAACGACGCCGATCGCTTGGGCACGTTGACCGTCGAAACGTTCGCTGAACGTCTGGCTCAATCCAGCCTGCTCGACACCACGTTGACCTTGTTCCAGGAAGTCCCCGCATCAGCGATTTCGGACTTCGATCTCGGCCCAACACTCAACGTTGAATTTGTGGCTGTCGCCGCAGGTGCCGAAGGCAACCAAACGCGAATTGAGTTCGTTCAAAGCGACCGGGCGGCCAACGACGATGAAGTGCGAGTGCTGCGTCAAACCGGCGACGACGGACAATTGCTCGACAACGTGATTTTGCTGGACGTGCCACGACGCAGCAGCGTCGGTGCCGTGCCAGTTTCATCGTTGATCGATGCGATCAACAACGATCCATTTGCATCTTCCTTGGTCGAAGCTCGCTTGGTGGAAGGCGATGCGTCCACCGACATTTCGCGTCCAAATGAAGTGCTGGACTTCTCGCCGATCAGCCTCAGTGGTGGCGGCCTGGAACAACTCAGCCGTAACGACGACTACTTCAGCGAAGATTCGTACCTGACTGCGTCGCTGGGTGCGGGCACCTACTACATCGGAGTCGCAGCCAGCGGCAACGATGAATACAACCCGTTGATTCCAGACAGCGGCTTTGGTGGCCTGACCCAGGGCGACTACGAGTTGCTGGTGAAATTTGACCCCAACGTCGATGAAGTCAACGTGCTTCGTGACATGGACCTTGATGGCACCAATGCGGGCGACCGCGTTGGAGTCCCTGGAACGCCACTTGACGGCGATGGCGATGGCACTCCCGGTGGCTTGTATCAGTTCTGGTTCCAAACTCGCCCCGAAGAACGCATCCTCGAATTCGAGTTGAGCGGCAACTCGATCACGCCGAATCAAACCATTGAAATTGTCAGCGGAACCGGCGTTCGCCGAGTCTATGAATTCGTGCCGATCGGTCAGAGCTCAACCGTACCTGGCAGTGTCACCGTTCAGTACAACGCGACCGTTGGTGCCGGGTCACCAGCAGCCGGTTTGGCGAATGAACTGGCCACCAGCATCAACTTGCTAACCAGCATCACCGGTGTTTCCGCCGAATTGATTGGCTCGGGTGAGTTGGTTCAATTGACTGGAGAACGCTCCGTCGACACCTCGACCGACTTCCGTGGCATGACGATCCATGGACGCACGATCTTCGTGGACAAAATGGGCGCCGCCCAAGCCGACGGCAGCATCGATTCGCCCATCAACAACATTGCCAGCGACGATGTGCTCAGCGCATTCTCCGTGGCTCGCTCGGGTGACCAAGTCCGAATCGTCGGCAACGGCGGCATCGACGGGGACATCGAAACCGAAGCCGACAACTTCAGCTACCAGTTCGGTGTCACCGAAACCGGCGGCCAAGTCCTGGAAGACGGCCGCAACATGGAAGTCCCGCAAGGGGTAACCGCGGTCATCGACGCGGGAGCTGCGTTGAAGTTCCGAAGTGCTCGGATTGGCGTCGGCAGCAGCAGCCTGCAAGTCGACCGCAGCGGATCGCTGTTGCAAGTCCTTGGCACACCACGATTGGTAGAATTGTCGACCGACAACGACATCAATGACCCGGCCTTTGATCCGATCACGACTCTGTTGACGGACCCATCGGACGCGACCGCGGCCTACGAGAATGGCAGCGTCATTTTGACCAGCATGCGAGACCGTGGCGTTGATGCTTCGGCGGCAGGAATTTCCCCGGCCGCTGGCCCTGGCGATTGGGGTGGGATTGTCTTCCGCAGTGACTTCGACTCGGTCCAAGGCCGCAGTTCGTTGGAAGACGAAGGCATCTTCATGGACCGCGTCAGCCACGCGGAGATCCGCTACGGCGGTGGCAGCAACCTGCTAATCGATTCGGTTCAACAGCTGGTCAACCCGATCACGATGATCGGTCGTCGTCCGACCATTTCGTTCAATGACATCACGTTGAGTGCTGACGCAGCGATCAGTGCTTCGCCAGACACCTTTGAAGAGACCACTTTCCAAGGTCCCCAGTACCAAGTGGCCGGACGTTTCATCGCGGATTACGACCGCGTGGGACCGGACATTTACTCAAACCAACTGCTCGACAACAGCATTAATGGTTTGTTCATTCGTGTCCAAACCACAACCAGCACCCCACCTCGTGAACTGACTGTCGCTGGTCGTTTCGACGACATCGACGTGGTTCACTACTTGGCAGAAAATCTCTCGATCGTTGGCACCCCTGGCGGCAGCATCGATGACGGGATCCGTCCCGACCTGACCAGTTCAGCGGGCAACGTGGAACTGGGTGGCGACCTCGAACAAGGCACCTTCAACTACAAAATGACGTTCGTCGACGTCTACGGGTTTGAATCCGAAGCGAGCGACCCGAGCGGCGACTTCGTTGTGCCATCCACCTTGAGCGGTTCCTCGATTGAACTGCGGAACTTGCCAGCAATTGGCGGGGTCAGCAACTTCGTTTCTCGCCGTTTGTATCGCAGCATCCCAGGCACGACCGACTACGTCTTTGTCGCTCAACTGGATGCAACCAGTCAAACGTTTGTCGACAACGGCAGCCAGACGGCCGACAACAGCACGCTGCTGGACCCCAATTTGGACGGTGTCCGTGGTCGCTTGGACGCTTCGTTGACGATCGATCCGGGAATGATCATCAAGCTGAACGGTGCCCGCATCGAAATGGGGCATGGGACTCAGTTGCTTGCCGAAGGCACGGCCGAGCGTCCGATCATCTTCACCAGTTTGCTCGACGATCGCTTTGGTGCCGGTGGAACCTTTGACACCAGCAACGACGCAGCGACGGGCACCATCTTCGATCCTGCTCGAGGCGATTGGTCCGGCATCTACGCGGGTCCCAATTCGAACATCAGCCTGGATTCGGCGACCATCGCCTACGCCGGTGGAGTGAGCCTGATTCCGGGTGGTGAAAGCCGCGGCTTCGTCCCTTTGCAATTGCAACAAGCCAACGCTCGCATCGTGAATTCGCGATTTGAATTCAACGACGATGGGCAAGACGGTGCTGGCGATGTCGGACGTTTCGGACTGCCTGGCGTGACGCCTTCGACCATTCATGTTCGTGGCAGCCAGCCGATCATTGTTGGCAACGACTTTGTCGACAACCGCGGCAGCATCATCGACATTGACAGCAATTCGATGACGGCAGAGCGAATCGTTGACCTCGGACGTCAAACAGGCTCCGTCGATAACTTCTCCGAACTGGACGACAACTACGGTCCGTTGATCCGGCTGAATCGCTACGAGATCGTGGCCAACAGCGCTGCGGCTCAGCGGCAACTCAGCGGTCTTGAAATCCGCGGTGGTGAACTCACCACCGAGAGCATATGGGATGACACCGACATCGTGCACATGCTGTTTGATAGCATCGAGGTCGGCAACCTGCACTCCTCCGGCGGTTTGCGTCTGTTCAGCCGGGCCGAAGAAAGCTTGGTCGTCAAATTGTCAGGTGGTGGCACCGCGTTCAGCTCCACCAGCGGCACGGGTCTGACCGCCACCGGCACCGTCGGCGACATCGACGATCGCATCGGCGGCACGGTCCAGGTTATCGGTATGCCCGGATCACCGGTTGTCCTGACCAGTTTGGCTGACGACACCGTCGGTGCGGGCTTGATGCCCGACGGCACCTCCTTCTTGGACACCAACGGGGACTCCTTCGCGAGCCGTCCCGAATCGAATGATTGGCGAAGTGTTCTGTTCGAAGAGAACGCGAACTACACGAACATCGAATTCATTCTGGAACAAGAACTGCAATCCGAAGTCAGCCCCGGCTTGAATGGCTCGGTCGTGACCGCACAAGCACTTGGCACGTTGGCATCGAACGAGCTGTTCAGCGACGACCAAAACCGCTTGGGATTTGAAGTCGAAGGTTTCTTGTCGCAAGCCAATGACATTGACACCTACGCGTTCACGGGAGAAGCGGGCACGCAGATTTGGGTCGACCTGGATCACACTTCGTTCACCTTGGACACCGTCGTTGAGATCCTGGATCCAGACGGACAGGTCATCGCTCGAAGCGACAACTCGTACGACGAAGTCAATGGCGATGCCGAGGTCGCCATCTTGGACCCAAGTGCAGAAGGCTTGGCCGGTTCGTTGCAAGCGAACAGCAACTTCGATGGCTTCATGGATTACGACACCGTCAATCCACGCGATGCTGGTCTGCGGATCACCTTGCCGGGCCCTGTTGGCAATTCCTCGACTTACTTCGTCCGAGTCCGCAGTGCATCGGTCAATCCCGATGACACCGAAGGCGGCCTGACTCGCGGTGGCTATCGCTTCCAAGTTCGCTTGCGTGAAGAGCAAGAGTTCAGCGGTAGCATGGTTCGCTTCGCCGACATTCGATATGCCAACAATGGTATTCACGTTCGCGGTGCAATGGCCAACTCACCACTTCTGGGTGAAGCTCAAGAAAACGAGCAAGCCGGCAACACGTCCAGTAACGACATCGCAGTTTCCGACCTGGATTCACCCGGCCAACGTGCTCAATACCTCGGCAACACGTTGGAAAGCCGCAATGGCGTGTTGAGCGTCGGTGGTTCGTTGGACACCGTGGGCGACATCGACCACTATCAAATCGATGTGCTCGGATCCCAGGGCGCGGTCAGCCGTGACACGCTGATCTTTGACATCGATTACGCGGATGGTTTCAACCGTCCCGACACCATGCTGTCGATCTTCTACGATCCCGATGGCGAAACGGGTGACGCCCAACCTCGATTGGTCGCGATCGGCAACGACAGCAACATCCTCGAAGACCAATCGATCGAAGGTGACTCGGCAATCGATTTGTTGCAACGAGGAAGCATCGACACGGGCGACGCCTACATCGGCCCACTCGCCATGCCAGGTGGAGACGGGACGTACTATGTCGCCGTCACTGGCGAAGGCACGACCCCGGATGTGCTGTCCGATCCGTTGGTCCGCTTGGAACCCATCGATTCCATCCTGCGAATCGTGGACGACCAGATCGCGAACAGCATTCAAACCACAGCCGACGCTCCCGTCGAACCGTTCTTCATCGACACCAGTGCCCTGCCGTTCGGTTGGTCAACCACGCTCGATCGTGCCACCGATGTCGGTCACAATTCCAAGCAAACCTTCAACGGTTCGCGGAACGTGGATCTGTTCCCCGATAGCGTCCAGTTCGAGTCGGAATCCAACAACTCGCTGTTTTCCGCTGACGATTTGGAAGCCAACCTTGGTTGGAGCTTGAACGATGACCCGAACATCGGCAATACATTCGGAACCAATACTTCGCAATTGATCCCTCACACGAAGGTCCTGGGAACAACGATCAATGAAGTGGTCGATGTCTACCAGTTCGTGGTCCCAGTGGACGGTTCGCGAGTCATCCTCGACATCGACGATGGGGTCATTCCGTTTGCCTACGATGCCAACCCCGGTTTCGGCGGCATCGACATTGATCCAGACATTGAGGACTTCCAAAGCGACAGTGTCGACTTGAAACTGCAACTGCTGGATGCGTTCGGCACTGTCATTTCGACCAGCACGTTCTCAGCGGTTAGCGACGGTGCAGAAGGCAGCATCGGCGATCCACTGAGCATTTTCACCGATGACCCATACATCGAAACCTTCTTGCAGGCAGGCGTTTACTACGTTGCCGTCTCGCCGGAAGCAACCGCCTACGACCCAGACACACAGATTTTCTCTCTGGATGTGGACGACCGTCCGCAACAGGGCACGTATGAACTGAACGTTTCGGTGGAAGACCACGTGGTCAACGGGGGCGACCCCAACAACCAGTCGTTATACTTTGACCGTTCAGAAATTCGCGGCGACCTCGACAGCGTGGCCTTTGACCTGTCGGGTTACAGCGCAGCCGACCAACCCTACCTGTACTTCGACTACTTGCTCAGCGACATCGGCAACGATGAAGTTCGCGTGATCGCTCGCAGCGACCAACAAACTGACGTGGTCATCGCGGGGAATGCGGCAGGAATTGCTGGCACCAATGGCGAGCTGCTGCAGCAAGATGCCCAGGACAATTGGTACCAAGCCCGTTTGGATCTGGGAGATTTCGCCGGCGATACCAATGTGGTGATTCGCTTTGAGTACGACACGGACCTGACGGCGGGCACGGGGCCTGTCTTCGGTGGTGAAGGTCTGTACTTGGACAACTTCATCGTCGGCTTTGCCGAACGCGGTGAACTGGTGGTCGGTGCAGCATCGGGACGCACGGGATTCACCGGTCAATCGGACACCGTCCTGGGTGAATACCAGCTCGAGATCCGTCCTGGCCAGGAATACACGACCACAACCTCGGCAACGACTCAGACTCCAACGGTCACGTTCGACACCAATGAACGACTGGCGCAGACCATGACGATCGTTGCCCCTCACCCATCGCAGGTGAGCGACGGCGACACGTTCAGCATGTCGGACAACGTCCGCAGTGTGACGTTTGAGTTCAACAGCACTGGTTCGGTCGTTGCTGGCAACATCCCCATCGACATCAGCGGTGTGACGACGCAAATCGAAGTCGCGGAACGGATGCGAACAGCGTTCAATCTTCCTGCCGTCCAAGCATTGGTGCCAATCCAGGCCACCGATTCATCGGGCGATACGGTTGGTGGAAACAGCGACATTCGCATCGCTCTGTCCGCGGCCGTGGTCGGCGACTTTTACAAAGTCGACAGCGTGGACGATGTGCCGGACGCAGCCGATCCGCTCGTGCCTGCTGGTACTACATTCCGCTTGCCAGCGATTTACACCGAGTACATTGGTGACCAAAACGTTCAACGTCGACAAGACCAGGTGCTCATCGACTCGAACAAAATCAGCGATGTGCACGCCATTGGCATTTGGAGTGAACCAGGCGAACGGGGTGTCGACCCACAGGACATCAAAACTCGCTCGCAATTCGCGTTGGATCTTGGAAACTTCTTTGGTTTCAACAACAACGACTTCTTCGCGGGCGAAGAAAACCCATACCTTCAACAACCACCGATCGGCAACACCACTCCGGGTGCGGTCCGTAACCTGCCCACACTGAACAACTCCGTGGTCGGTGGATTGGCGCCGTCGGTGAGCATCGTCAACAACACGATCGACAGCGCGGGTTACTCGGCGATCAAAGTCGACGGCGAAACTCAGCCTTGGCAAATTGACTCGTTCTTCAGCGGCGACTTCCTCGGTGACATCGGATTCGGCGACTTCATCGGTGATGGCCTCACCATGACCGTCGATGCTGCTGGGACACGAGTCACGTTTGAATTCGAAGACATCGGTGGTGGCGCTGTGGCGGGCGGCGGCAGTGGTGTGCTTGGTGGTGACGGTTATGTCGACGGTCACGTGCCGATCTACATTCGCCACACGGGCACTGGGCTCTACAACCCACCCACGGTCCCGCAGGCGGCACGTCGTGGCTACGCGTCGACTCGGCACGAAGTGATGATGGCGATCTACCAAGCTGTCCAGGGCAGCATTTTGATGACCAATGACATGGTTCAATTGGTCCATCCAACGATCGGCCCGTCGATCATGTTCGGCGACGAACTGGAAGAAAACCGCTACCTCAGCGACATCTCCTTCCCAACCGCCACGGTCTTCCTGGAAGGTGTTTCAGGGATCTACTTCGACGGCTCGTTCTCGAAGGGTGGCGGGAATCCATTCGTGGCCAGTCCGGCGGCAGTGGCCGAAGCTCCACAGCCTTTCTCGCGCATCGTGAACAACACGATCTACGGTCAGGACGGAACGGAATCGCAGTTCTCGCAAGCAGCAATCACCACCGGTGTGGATGGCGACGATCTGCTCAGCGGTGCTCGCGACACGAAGATTGGCCAGGCACACAACGGGCCGTACATCACCAACGGAACGATTGGCAATGGCGACCCACTGACCACCGCGCAGCAAGACGTCGACTTCTACGAAGTGGAATTGCTGGCCGGCGATCGTCTGACGATCGACATTGACACGCTTGCCGCGGACGTCGACATCCCCGAAGGACCGGATTTGGTCCTGCGATTGTTCGATTCCAACGGAATGGTGGTTGCGACCAACGATTCCGGTGCAGCACCAACTCACCTGGAAACGGCGACCGACCCGACTTTGGAAGACACCTACGTCGATCCGGGTGCCGATCCTGTTGACACGGCCGACGACACTCAGCCCAACTTGCGTGCGGTCGATCCATTCTTGGATTTCACAGCCACGGTCAAGGGAACTTACTACGTCGGCGTTTCTCTGCAGGGGAACGACGAGTACGATCCGAACGCCCTGTCAGGACGTGCCAATAGCACCGCGACGACGGGCGACTACACGATCGCGATCGAAGCCTACGCGGCTCGCGACTTCGTCCTCAGCATCGATGATCAAAACCTCGGCCGAAACACTGGCAACCTGGGAACAACCGGTGCAGACCTGATTGGCACGTCCGTCGTGATCACTCAGATCCCGGATCGCCAAGACGGCTTTGTGGCTGCCAACACCACCAACTCGATGCGGTTCCTGTTCACCGATGGCGTCGGCGGCATACGCACAACGGACAATGGCGAAACCGTCGTCAACGTTCCTTTGCAAGCGGACGATGGCTTCCGCACCCCTGAGATCATGGTGGCGTTGCAGAACGCTATCAATGGAGCTGGAGTTGCTGACAACCCCACGTTGACCAGTCCTCCGCTGCCCAACAATGAATTCGAGAACGGCCCCGACGACGATGACATTGGTTCTGTTTCTGGCCCCATCCAACGCGTCAGTGCAACCGCACTGGGCGGGTTCGCTGGCAGTGCGGCCGGACTGGATGTGTTCAACTTCTCGATCCCAATGCCATATGGACCTGGAAGCGATTACCAATACGGATTCGGCCACGATCGAACCAGCGAAGTGAACAGCATTGGCTTCGCAGGCACCACCACCTCGGGTGCGGGAACGACGGAACTTTATCTGCTGATCAAGAACGCCGCCAAGATCGAAATCATTCCGCCTGAAGGTGGCACCACTCCTTTGCGAATGGACCCACAGGATGGTGTTGAGCTCGATCAGTTGCTCCCCGAAACGGGCGTGATGTTGACCGGCGGCAGCAGCGCCACCTTGATCAACAATGTGCTGGCCAACCTGAACCAGAGCGTCGTGGTGGAAGAGACCCAATTCCGTGGTTTCAGTCACCCAACCGATCCGGATCTGCATATCAAGCCAGCGGAAGTGGTTGTCACCAGCAACCTGTTCCAACATGACCAACCCGCGACCACGTTGTTCCGTCAGAACATCAACGGTTTGAACAATGGTGGCGTTGGACTGACTACCGATGGGCGAACTGGTCCAAGCAACGTCAATGGCGGAACGGATGACTTCAACATCACCCTGGACAACAACGATGTGTTGTTCGTCAACGCGGATGGCGACAACTTCATCCCCGCCTTGTTCTCGCTAGCAATCGACAGCGGTGCCAGCTCGGTGGTTGAACGCGACGCCTTCGGTGGTGTCAAACAAAGCGTGGGCTTGGGAACCAGCAACATCTTGGCCCCGATTCGCGATGGCAATGGCGTGTTGCGTGCCGACAACGACTTGGCCGCTCCTCCCACCGGTGTCGGCGGCAGTCTGTTCATCGACCGCGGTGCGAATGAACTGGCTGACTTCAACGGTCCGGTTGCGACCCTGCAGAACCCTCTCGACAACGACGCGGAAGGTGTCGATAGCGATGGCACGGAAAGCTTCCTTCAACTGACCGGTGGTAACCAAGAGAAGTTCACGATTCAACTGCGTGACACGGGCGACTCGTCCAATCCATTCTCTGGAATCGGAATCGACGACGACACCGTTTTGGTGGCTCCGATCAGTGGACTGCGTCCTGAAGGTGCCAATGTCACCGTCTTCGAAAATGAGAAGATGCTGACAGAAGGCGTCGATTACACCTTCGATTACGACGAGACCAGCAACCTGATCACCCTGACGCCGCTGGCCGGTGTTTGGCGTGACGAGAACGCTTACAGCATCTCGTTGAACAACCGTGACCGCAGCGTCATTGTGGCTCCCGATCCAAGCGAAGTGCGTGATGGTGAGCAAGTCAGCATCACGGATTCCGATGGCGGAACTGTCGTCTTTGAATTCGAATCCGGTTACCAACTGTTCTTGCCAGAAACTTTGACCCTGGTCGTTCCTGAAGTCGGGATCGACGCGGGTGGACTGAGCGATGGCGACTCGTTCCGAATCAGCGATGGCGAAAACGACACCTTGGTGTTCGAATTTGATCGTGACGGAACGGTCTTGGGCGACGCGACGCCGATCATTCTGCCCGATACCCAAGTCGACACTCCCGAGGGCCGCCTCGAGGTTCGTGAACAGATCGCTCGCGACATCGAAACGGCGATCAACACAGCTCTTGCAGCCAATCCGAACTTCGAAGTCGAAGTGGTGGTGGATAGCGACCGCGTCATCCTTGGTGCTCCTGCGGGATACACCGTCGACACCTCGGCCGGTGGCATGGAACAGGACGCTCGCACGTTGGCGTTGCAAACCCCGCGTGCCGGCACCGCATTCGGCGGAGTTCAAGTGGGTGACACGTTCATCGTCAGCAATGGCAACGTGACTCGCACCTTCGAATTCACCGAAGATGGCACGGTGAGCGATCCTTCCTTCGTCCCCGTGGTGATCACGGTGGCTCCGAACGATTTGACATCCTTGGAATTGGCTCAGGTCATCGCGGACACATTGTCCAGCTCGGCACTGGGATTGGTTCCAACCGTGACCGATGACATTGTTTACTTGAACTTGCCGTCATCGGGCTTTGTCAACATCAGTGCCGGTCAGTTGACCGCCATCGGCCTCAGCCGTCCTGTTAGCGATGGCGATATCATCCGTGTGACGGAAAGCCCCGCGACGGTATCCACCTCGATCGAATTGGGAACAGCCTATCCTGCTGGCCTCGCCGTGGCTGACTTCGGTGCCCTGCTCGACAACAGTGTCTTTGTACTGCAAACCAGTGAAGGCGAACGCGTTCGAGTTCAAATCGATGCCTCCGAGAATGATTTGATCCCGACGCCGGGCAGCTTTGTCTTGGATGTCACGGAAACGATCACCGACGACGTTGGGAACGAGACGCTCGTCATGGTTTCGCGTGATGAGTTTGCTCGCCGCTTGGCAGGTTTGCTCCGCAACGCGGGTCTGACCGCTGACCCAGTGGCTCAAGACCAATACGTGTTCTTGAACTTGCCAACGGGTGTGACGGCGACTTTTCAATCCGACTACGGTGGATTGGCGTTGAATGAAACATCCGAGTTCGAAGTTCGACGCACGTTGGAATTCGACTTGGTGACGGAAGACGAGAACGGTCTGGAGACGTCGGACGGTGTCGAGCCCGATCACTTCCGCATGCCATTCCGTTTGACCGACACCGCCAGCGATTTGGCCGACGCCGTTCGCGATGCCCTGAACAACTCCGCCGATCTGATCAACGGACTGGCCACAGGTTCGCGAGTGGTTGCCCCTGGCCAGGTTCAGGTCGAATCGAGCGAGACGGTCAACATCAACGGCCAGGACGTCATTCCTCAACCAGCCATCATCACAGTAACATCGGGAAGTTCGCTGGAAGTTCGCGGCGAACCCGGTGTGACAGAAAGCAGCACGGTTCAGGTCTTTGGTCCGTTGTTGCTGACGATGCCCACCCTGGGCGGATTCAGCATCACCAACGGCAGCGTTTTGATTTTGCGAGACGATGCCGGCAACGATGTGATCCTGCAATTCGTGTTGCCAACCGGATTGAACAATGTCACACGTGTCCCCGGCTCGATCTTGGTGCCTTACGACTCCAATCAGAACGGTGCGACACTCGCAACCAACCTGGCCGCAGTCATCAACGCGTCGCCTGCTGACATGACCGCCACGGTCAATGCGAACAACCAGATTTCACTGGGCCGCATCGATCGCGATCGTGTCGACAACAACGGTTTGCCAGGCTTGCTCATTCCGGGCACACCAGGCATCTCGGTGGACCGCGGAATCGTGGCCGACGGTGAAGTGCTGCGACTGCGTCAAGGCGACGTGGACATTTCGTTCGAATTCGAACTCAGCGACGGCGGTGGCGGAGTTCGTGCCGGCAACATCCCTGTCACGTTTAATTCCAGCAGCTCGATCGGTGAGATCGCTCAAAGCTTGGCGGCGACCATCACCAACAACCGCGGTGGGCTTCGATTCGCAGTGGATCCTGCCACCGGTCAAGAATTGATGCCGGTTGCCGACGTCGAAGCTGGCACAGTCCGCTTGAACGACTTGCCCGGAACGCAAGTTGACATCTCCGGCGCGACCACGTTGAACGTTGTCGGTGTGCCTGGTGGAGCGATCGCGATTCCGATCTCGCCAGACAACAACTCGGAAGATGTCAAACGCAGCATCTTGCAAGCCTTGCAAAGTGTGAACCAAGTTGGTCAACCCGCTACAACGACCTTGGAAGCCGAGAACCGTGGCGGTTCGACCTTGTTCGTTGAAAACGCGACGATCATCGATGGCCCGGTCAGCAATTACTACTTGCCTGCCATCAAGGATTTGGCTGGCAACCCGCTGGCACCGAACCGCGAAGATCGCTCGACTCAATTTACGATTTTGATGCCGGGGATCGCACTGGACTTTGGCGATGCCCCCGATCCGGTCGCCGGTGTTCCTGGCCGTTACCCAACGACGCTGGCCGAAGACGGTCCTCGTCACGTGATTGGTGGCGACGACAATCCTGTCTTGGGCAGTCGTGTTGATGCAGAAACGGATGCATTGGCGGTCCGCACTGCTGACGGTGACGATCTGACGATCGACGTTTCGCCGCTGACAACCGCCGGTGATCCATTGCCGCCAACGTTGTTCTCGAACACGATTGTGGACGGCGAAGTCCATATCGCTGTGAACCCGTTGGACTTCTCTTCGTTGGATCTGTTTGATGGTGAAACCATCACACTGACGCTGGGCGGAATTCAAGCGACGCTGGAATTCGATATCGATGGTCGCTTCGATGAGGACAACTACGCGATCTCGATCGATGCTTTGGACGAGAACGGAAACATCGACAATTCGCTGATCGATGAAGAAGACATCGCCAATGCGATCATTCGAGCGATCGACGAAAGCCCACTTCGCCCAGCAGAACGTTCGGTTTTCCAAGATAACGGAGTCTATGTCGTCAACTTCACCGGCAACGATGAAGACGGCGTCAACTTCTCCAGTTCGAGTAATCCAGGCGGGATCATCAACCCAGGTGTCGTCACACCAATTGAAGTCACCGCTTCGCCAGGCAGCGTGCTGCAGGCTTGGATTGACTTCAACGCCGACGGTGACTGGGATGACGCTGGCGAATATGTGCTGCAAGACGTCCAGTTCGAAAGCAACCCTGAAACGCCTGGACCAATCACACGACAGTTTGTGATCCAGTTCCCTGACACGGCCCCCGCGCCGACCAGCGGAGTGAGTTCGACCTACGCTCGATTCCGAGTTTCAACCGAAGGCGGGTTGTCGCCGAACGGCTTGGCTCTGTCCGGCGAAGTCGAAGACTACTTGGTGACCTTGTTGCCTGGCTTGCCACCTACGGTGGATGACGCCGCTGCAAACCGAAGCTACAGCGTTGCCGAGGGTGCGACGCTCCAAGCGATCGATGCGACCGGAACGTTGACGCCAAGCATCGCCAATGACGATGGATTGCTGAGTGCAGTGACCGACCCTGATGGCCAAGACGTTGCGATCTTTGCTGACGATGTTGGATCGAAGACCATTTACGATGTCAACGATGCGACGCGTGTTGCGGGT
Organism: Rhodopirellula sp. JB055; assembly: GCF_043100905.1. Taxonomy (NCBI): domain Bacteria; kingdom Pseudomonadati; phylum Planctomycetota; class Planctomycetia; order Pirellulales; family Pirellulaceae; genus Rhodopirellula; species Rhodopirellula sp. JB055. The sequence goes on from NZ_JBICHO010000322.1 coordinate 33,509, forward strand.
GTGGTGAACATCGCTGCCGACGGCACATTCACCTTCGACGCCGACCCGGACTTCTCTGGCAACGCCACCTTTGTGGTGCGTGCAACGGATGTCTCACCAGGCAACCCGAACGGACAACTTGTCAGTTCGCGTGCGATCACGGCGACCATCACGGTCACTCCCGTCAACGATGCACCGACGCTGCAAACTGGAGTTCAGCCAAGCGATGTGGTGACGACAGAAACCATCTTGGAAGACAACGTGGTCAGCCAAGAGGATCAAACGTCGCTTGGCCCAGTTGTCTTCTCGGCTTCGGATCTGATCGACCCTTACTTCGTCGCTGGTCCAGGTTCCGAGCCAAACGAACAAGAATTGTTCTTCCAGTTCGCTGGCACCGGATCGACCGCGTTCCAAACGACTCAGGGCGGTTCGCTGGCCATCACAAACAATGGCCGCACAATCCTTTACACGCCGCCACAGGATTACAACGGTTCAACGCCTGACACGTTCATCTACCGGGTCGCTGACCGCGAAGCTCCGGGCCAAAGCACGATCGTCAGCGCGACCGCTGCCACCGTGGGACGTGTGAACATTGAGATCACGCCAATCAACGACAACCCACGTCTGGTCGATGATTCGTTCAGTACGAATGAGGACACCCCACTGACAATTGACGTGGATGGCCCCAACGGAATCCTGAACAACGACACCGCGGGACCGATCGACGAGCAGAACGACGGTCAAACCATCTCGCTCGTGCCGAATCAGTTCCAACGTGTGGTCAACGGCCAAATCATCAATAACCGTTACACGGAAGCGGGTGGTACGATCGCACAGAACGGCAACCAACTGCTCTACACGCCACGATCGCAATTCAGCGGAACGGATCGCTTCACTTACGAAGTCCAAGATTCTGAAGGCGGCGTTTCGACGGCAACGGTGACAATTGATGTTGGCAGCGTCAACAACCAACCGGAGTTCATTGGTGTCAATGGCATTGCTGGTCTAACGACGCTGCAATTCGACGAACGCAAACAACCAGGCGAAGAGGTCACCTTCGACCTCAACGCGTGGTTCCGCGATCCTGACAACGAAGCGATGACATACGAAGTCACTGCGTCGGGCGGCACATCCGTGATCAATCCGACGGTTGACGGCAACGAGCTGACAATTGACTTTGTTCCGTACCAGAACGGCGACAGCATCCCAGTTCTGATCACAGCTCGCGATCCGTCGGGTTTGACGACGGATCAAACGATCTTGGTGACCGTCACTGGTTCGCCAGACGCACCGATCGTTCAGGGCAGCCTGAATCCGTTGCAAATCATCGAAGACAACGTGGCGGTCGAAGACCTGAGCCAAGTCTTCTTTGATCCCGACGGTGACACGTTGACCTACACGGTCACTCGTCTGGGAACGATTGTGAACCCAACGGCCGCCCAAATCGCGGATCATCCGTTGGTGCAGTCGATTGAGTTCTTTGGCGACTCGATGCGAATCACGCCCGAACCAAACCAGTCTGGTTCCGTGACGATTGAACTGTCGGCCCGTGATTCGGAGTTCCAAGCGACTCACCAATTCGAGCTGCAAGTTCTGGCGGCGGAGGATGCCCCGACCGGAGTGGAAGACGCGTACTCCGTGCCACTGGGTGGACGTTTGGAAATCAACGACCCAGCTTTGGGATTGTTGCGAAATGACTTTGATCCAGATTTGAACTCGACGTTGAGCATCGCGTCTGGATCCGTCACGCAGCCGACCTACGGAACGGTCACGCTAAGCGGCAACGATGACGGCACGTTCATCTACACGTTCAATCCAGAATCCAGCTCGTTGAATCCGTTGCCGACCGGCGACAGCTTCACCTACCGTGTGCAAGACAACACGGGTCGGCTCAGTCCTCCAGTGACGGTGACGATTACCTTCGGGCAATCGGCTTACCAAAACCCATCGGACCGATTCGATGTGACGGCGGATGGATTTGTCACCGCGATCGACGCATTGCGGGTCATCAACTTGCTCAACCGCGATGAACTCCGCGATCCGAACGATCCAAACGCGGATTTGACGATCGACCGGATCCCGACCTCTCCGCCAGACTATTACGACGTCAACGGTGATGGCCGAATTTCGGCGTTGGATGCACTGCAGGTGATCAACGAGCTGAACGCTCGCTCGGTCGACGGCAACAACCCAGCCGGTGAGCCTCTGCTGGGCGAAGACACGACAATCGTCGCTGGAGCATTGGATTCGACTAACATGGGTCGGTTCGCCTCCACGCAAGCGTTTGCCTCGTCGTCAGCCACGAATTCGACGGCGGCCAACTCGGTGCCGGTGTCCTCCGCCATCACAAGCGGTCGCACGCCAGCCGGCGAATTGACCTACTCCGCAGAAGCATCCTTGGACAGCTTGCTCTCGGTTGGTTTCGACATCGACTCGAGTCAATCGCAACGCAATGACTCCTTGGCCGACGCTCTGGCGAACGACTTAGAATCGTCTCTTTCCGGCTCAGGATCCGGATTGGACGGGGCGATCGATTCCGCCTTGATTGATCTTTTCTCTGATGAAAACGATTTGAATTAAGATTTGTCGACCTGAGGGGCTCCCAAAAAGGGCCCCTCAAACCACACCTGATTATTCCCTCCCGTTTTTGATTCATCCCTGCAAGGCTTCGGTCAACCATGACCCAACGACGAAATATTCGCCGACGCGGCAGTTCTTCGACGCAACCTCGCCGTTTGCACCACCAAACACTCGAGCGACGCGAATTGCTCGCAGCGGAAATTGTCAGCGGGCCTCGGTTGGTCAGCGTCGCCGCGAACACGGGGTCGCAGTTCGACCTGAACGACAACAACATCTTGTCGGTGGCTCCGTCAGAACTGACCTTCCGATTTGATGGTGGATCGCAGGTCGACGGCAGCACGCTGGATGGGATCCGCTTCGTCGCTGCGGGTGGTGACGGGACGTTCGACAGCGAAGACTTTGACGATCCAATCCAGCCTGGATTCTTAGGTTTCGAAGGCGATCAATCGGACGGGCGAGTCGTAGTGGCTCGATTCGCAGAAACGTTGGCAGACGACCGATACCGCATTGTGATCTCGGGCTACGACGACACCACGACCGGCGTGGTTGCGCTGCGTGACGCATCGGGACAAGCGGTCACACCCGCCGAACCGGATGATCCACAACGCCCCGCCGTGAACATCGATTTTGAAATCGAAGTCGGTCCCAAGGTCGTTGCGGTTGTGCCACAACCAATCACGCTCAATGGCAACACGCGTCTTCAAGCACGCGACCAAGTGCACGTGTACTTCAACGACGATCCGTTGTCCAACCTCAATGCGGGTGTGGTTCGATCAACCGATGCGGTCTTGTTGCCCGTCGTCAATCCTGACTTCTACAAACTGATCTACACCAACGACACAGTTGAAAACACGGACGATCCAGTCTACGCCCCGACGCTGGTGGAATACGATCCAGCGCTCAACCGAGCGACGCTGACGTTTGATTCCGACCTATCAGAACTGCCCGATGTTGTGGTGGGAATGGAAACACTGCTGGGACCGCAATCCAATAGCGGCAGTGGGACTTTCCGATTGCGAATTGGTCGTGGCGATGCCATTCCATCGTCGCCCTCGGAAGTCACCGCCGCTGAACTGCCCGACACATTCGCCGATGCGCAGGCTTTGGGAACCAACTTCGGTGGCGGCACGCAAAGTGTGTTGGTCGATGGCGGATTGATCCAATCCACCACCGATGTGATTCCCAACTGGCCCGGCGCGTTTGATGCCGCTGGCCTTCGCGATTACAGCCGTGAAGCTCAACTGACCCAGCCAATCGATACCACCACCGGTATCAATATTTACCCGTACAACTTCGCTGAACTGTACGGCACGGGAACGCAAGGACAAAAGCTTTCCAACGCGATCACGGAAGCACAAAAGCAACGCGTGCGTGAAGTTCTGGACCTCTATTCCAAACGCATGGGAGTCCAGTTCGTTGAAACGGAAGACAGCGGCTTGCAGTTCGTCACCGGTGATTTGCAAGCGGTTGTGTTGACGGCTGACACGGGGGCAGGTGAAGGCACACCTTACAGCCTCTACCGAGTCAACGAGAAAGACCCGTCGCGTGGTGTCTTGGTCATGGACGCCGGCGAACCGTGGTTCGATGGTTATGGTTTGTCGCCCGACAATCGCCCCAGTTGGTTTGTCGAAGCCCTGCGAGGCGTCGGCAATGTTATCGGAATCGGCGATCTGTTCGAGCTCCCTGATGGTGTCGCGGCGGGCGGATCCAGCCCCGATGAACCCAACTCGGAATTCTACAGCGACTTCGCAGGCAACGCTTACCCCAATTTGCCAACCGAACCCGAGTTCCTCAGCCAAAGTGATATCACGCTTGGCCAGGCACTGCATCGTCCGGAAAGCGATGACGTTGACTTCTACTCGTTCAGTGTCGCCGAAACGGGTCTCATCACCGCAGAGACGTTCGCACAACGTTTGGATGACAGCAGCCTGCTGGATACGCTCGTTCAACTCTATAGAGTCGTTCCAGCATCGGGTTCGAATCCAGTCTCTTATGAATTGGTCGCATCGAATGACGACTTCTTCAGCAACGACTCGCTGGTCTCCGTCGACGTCACCGCGGGCGACTATGTCCTCGGCGTCAGCAGCACTGGCAACGATGCCTACAACGGCGAAGTTGAAGGCAGCGCGCTGGGTGGTCGTACGGAAGGCACCTACCAATTGCGTGTCACGTTCAAACCTGACAGCAACAACACCATCACCGACACGGCCGGTTCGCGTCTGGACGGCGACGCCGACGGCGTCGAAGGCGGTGAATTCAATTTCTGGTTCCGAACCGCTCGGGAAGTCTCGGCAGCGGATGAACCGCGCGTTGTGTACGTGCTCAAAGACGCGGATGGTGACGACTCCAACGACGGTAGCTTTGCGGCCCCCGTTGCAACGATCAGCCGCGCCTTTGAAATGGCGCAACCCGGTGACATCGTTCGCTTGCTGCCCAGCGCTGGTGCCGACAATCTGATCTCCACCGTAGAAGACAACCCCGCCTACGAAATTGGCCGTGGCGGAACAGGTGACCGGGCTTTGGACGATGGCGACGTCTTTGAAGTTCCCAAAGGTGTCACGGTCATGATCGACGCAGGTGCGATCCTGAAGCTGCGCACCGCGAAAATCAGCGTCGGCAGTGAATCGGTTGATGAAGATCGATCGTTGGCAGCCCTGCAAGTCCTGGGAACCCCGGTCTTGGTCGATTCCAACGGAGTCGCAACGGACGGCGGCGAAGTCTTCTTCACCAGTTTCGATGACCCAACCATCGGCATCGACAACAACCCGCTGCCAACCGTCCCATCGACCGGACACTGGGCTGGGGTCGAGTTCCGAAACGACTTCGACTATGCCGAAGGACGACCTGTCTGGGAAACCGAAGGCATTTTCCTGGACTATGTCTCGCACGCCAACATGCAGTATGGCGGCGGCAAAATTGACACCAACGCGCCC
>NZ_JBICHO010000323.1:0-11969 GCF_043100905.1 Rhodopirellula sp. JB055
TCTTGTTTAACGGTAATAAACTCTGTTAAATTGGCATTTTCAATATTATCTTGAGCTTTATAAATTGCAGAAGGGGCTTTATCGTATCCAATTATTTTTAGCGATCAACCAGCAGATCGCGATGGTGGCACTGCGGGCTCGGCCGGCCTTGCAGTGGATGTAGACCGCTTTACCGTTTTCAACGTGGCGTTGGATGAACGCGACTCCGGTTCGGACGTCTTCAAGACTGGGGTGTGTGAAGTCGGTGATCGGAAGATGCAGTTGCTCGATGCCGTGCTTGGCATACTCTTCGACGGGACCACAGTATTCTTCACAAGTGTTGACGACGCCGCCGACATTGAGCTCGGCCAGGCCCTCAACGTCCCGTGCAAACGGGCGAGCACCGACGATCACCAAGGGATCGATCCAGTCAAACCAATTCCGCACCTTGAGGACTCGTCCAAGCAGCATGTTCCACCACAGCGTCGGGAGGAACACGACGCGGGCGTACAATCGCCTCAACCAGCCGGATGTTATCGGACCGCTCACGCTGTGTGGATCGGTCGGTCGTCCACGGCCATGGCGGCTTCGTGAACCGCTTCGGACAACGTTGGGTGAGCGTGGCAAGTGCGGACGATGTCTTCACTGCTGGCTCCGAATTCCATCGCCGCAGCGGCCTCCGCAATCATATCACCAGCACGCGGGCCGATGATGTGCACGCCGAGAACTCGGTCCGTTGCTGCATCGGCTAGGATTTTAACGCGACCGTCGATGTCGCCCAGTGTGCGGGCGCGACCATTTGCACCGAACGGGCAGACGCCTTTGTTGTACTCAATGCCGGCTTCCTTCAGTTCTTCTTCGGTTTTGCCCACCATCGCGATTTCCGGATGGGTGAAGACGATCGCTGGGATGACTTCATAGTTCATTTCCGAAGCGATACCGGCCATCAGTTCGACGCAGACAACGCCCTCTTCCATGGCTTTGTGAGCCAGCATCGCACCGCCGATGCAATCGCCGATGGCATAGATGCCTGGCACGGATGTTTCAAATTGATGGTTGACTTGGATGAAGCCACGTTCGTCCAATTTGACGCCCGCATTCTCTAGGCCCAGGTTCTTGGTCGCGGGAGCACGCCCGGTCGCCAGCAGAACGCGGTCACAGCGGATTGGGTCGCCGTCTTTGATTTCAACGACACAGGGTTTCTTGTCGCCGGGGTTGGGATCCACTTTCGCGGAAGCCACAAAGGTTCCGGTGCGGATGTCCATGCCTTGTTTCTTGAAGCTGCGGTGAGCCAAGTTGGCCATCTCTTTGTCGAGGCCTGGCATGATACGGTCAAAGGCTTCCAGGACGACAACGTTGCTGCCCAAGCGGTTCCAGACGCTGCCGAGTTCCAAGCCGATGTATCCGCCGCCGATGACGACCAACTCTTCTGGGACTTCGGGGTAAGAGAGTGCGGCGGTGCTGTTGCCGACGAGGTCGCCATCTTCTTCGACGAATGGCAGTTGGGCGGGAACGCTGCCGGGGCAGAGCATGATTTGATCGGCGGTGACCAGCGTGGGTTGGTCGTCGGCAGCACCTTCGCTCGGTGTGATCTCGATGGAGTCAACATCGCGAAGAATGCCGCGGCCGTGAGAAGCGGTGACGCCGCGGCGTTTGAAGAGCATGTCGATGCCGCCGGTCAGCGATTCGACGATCTTCTCTTTGCGTTTCATCATCACGCTGAGATCCAGTTCCAACTTGCCGACGTTCAGCCCGTGGTCCGCGAATTTATGCTGGGCTTCTTCGTACAAGTGGCTGGATTCCAACAGTGCCTTGCTGGGGATGCAGCCGACGCGGACACATGTCCCTCCATAGCGAGGGTTGTCATCGATGCAGGCAACGTCGATGCCGAGTTGAGCGGCGCGAATGGCGGCGACGTAGCCGGCTGGGCCACCGCCCAAAATGACGAGTTCGTGACGAGCCGTTTTCATAGCAATTGAGGTTCGAGTGCGGAGCAAGAGTCATGGCAAATCAGACTGAATTGTCAGATACGCAAAGCCGTTTGTCGACCGGAGTGCTGAGCGTTTGCCCAGGGTCGCAAGCAATCATCCAGTCCCGCCCCAGAACGGCGGCGGATGGAACGCAAAACGCCACACCAAATGGGTGGCGAATCACGCGTTCAATGAAAGGAGGCAGGTGTGGTAGCGGAGGAGCCGCGAACCGCTCACTGGCTGGCGATGGCACCGTCGAGAGCGATCGTGTCCGCAAAATCGTACGGGTGGAAGACTCGGCCGATCCGTTCAGCCAGCATTTGCAAGTACAGCTTGCGGAACTTCGATTCGGTCGTTTCGCTCGTGTATTGGCCAGCAGTTGATGGGTAAGTGTACTCGTCGATTTCCTTGCGGAAGATGACGCTTTCGGTGGCCACATCGAGGACGGTCAGCGTCACCGCAGCGGAACCGCGATAAAGCGTGGCTCCTTCGCGGAGTTTCAACCCGGTCAGTTCGATGGCTAAGACTTTCTCGGCGTCGACGCCTTTGCCGATGTCGAGGAAGTCGGAGTTTTCCCAACCGTGAGTGTCACGGTATTCCTGGATTTTGTCTTCTCGCACCAAGCGAATGTCTTTGATGTTGTTCAGCAGGATGTCACTGACTTTTTCGCGACAGGGTGCGAGCGGCGATGTCTTCGCTGTATTGGCTGCGGTCGGTGAATGTCACCACCGCGACCTTGGAATCCTTCAGCAGTTCGCACTCCGCAGGAACTTGGTCCGCCCCGACGGCGTGCATCAGGTTTGACATCAAACCCAAGCAACCGGTTTGCGTGGTGAGAAGCAATCCGGAAATCAGCAGCGATGAAACGGTGCAAATGAGAGCGGTGGATCGAGCTGGCATAATGAACGTCAAAGGGCAAGCGGCTAAGAAGACGACCTGATGTTTGGTCGTAAGCACTGCCGCCAACTCGATGCCACCCCAATCCGGTCGGGTTCAGCAAATGCGTCCGGAATTTTGCATTCCGGTCGGTTCCGTTTGCCGGCTTGCAAAAAACAGCCGGGCAAAACGAAGTTGTTGTTTAGAGAACAGCCGGGGCGACGATCAATTCGCGTTCGACTTGGAACAGCGTCACTTGCCAATCCGCGTCCTCTTCGGTTTTCGCTGGGTTCCATTTCATTTCGATCTGGATCACGCCGGAGAACTTTCCGCTGGGGTCACGCCAGTAGGTGTCGACTTTTTCACGGCCGTATTTTTGAAACACGCGAGGGCGGCGATCGAGCACCCATTTCACATCGGGGCCAACCTTTTTGACTTCCGCATAGGCACCGCTGCGGAAGTTTTCGAGTTGTTCTTGGGCGGCTTGGTCGAGTTCATAGGCCGCGTCCAGCTTCATGGTGGAAACTTGACGGTTCGGAGCCGATTTTTGCAGTTCCAGCGCCAACGGCTATTCCCCGTTAGCAGCCAGCTCGACGTATTGCTGAGCAAAGTAGGTGGCTTGGTCGCCCAGCGTCCGGTATTTCATGTAGTGAACGAAGAATCCCATTGACCCGAACAAACAAGCCAGGATCAATCCAAGTCTGGCGGCCGTGGTCCCCACTGGTTTCGTCGCCCCAGAGTGTTTGCGTAAAGCAAACAGGCAGAATGCAATCGCCAGAAGTGGCAGAACCAGCATCGGTTTGCCGACCGCTGCGGTGAAGCTGGTGAGGGCGATGAACAGTCCGATGAAGGCACTGATACGGACAGGGGCGACCTCTTCGACGACCACCTCCTCGTAACCTGCTTCGGCTCCCATTTTGGGGACATCCCGTTCGCGATTGGCGGCGGTGGCCTTGGCGGCACCGCCCAAAAACAACGACTTGGACGAATCAGGCTGGTTCATTTCGGAGTGAATGCGAAAAGAGGACCGCGGGATGAGATGGACCCGGGCTGTTACGCAGCTTGTCGTGTTTTGGTTTGTTCTGCGTCAGAATTCTTTTCTGCTGCCGAATCGGCGGATTCAAGCAGCTTCGAACGCAGTAGTTTTGCGGCGCGGCGGGACGCTCCTGGGCTGGCGTGCAGTTCTCGCAATTGCCCCAATTCCCGCCTGGTTTTCGCGTAATAGAACTTGTCGTGCAGCATCGCGTGCATGGTTTCAGTCAAGAAATCCACGGCGGGGGCCGGGTCGCCGACCGAGATGAACTCGGGGTAGATTTTTCTTCCGGCCATCAGGTTGGGTAGCGTGACGCTGTCGATTTTCAGCACGCGTTTGCCGACCGCGTGCAAGACTCGCCCGACGCGGTAAATCACGGCGGCCGGGGTTTCGCGAGCCAGCAGTTCGAGGCTGACGCTGCCGCTGACCATCATCGCACAGTGAGCCACTTCGATGATTTCGGACGTGCAATCCACGTAAAAATCAATCGGCAAATCGGAGTCTTGTTCCGAGAGTTGTTCGCGGCACCAGAGACATTGTTTGTCTCGGTAGGCTGCCACCGCGAATCGTACGTTCTGGCTCGATTCGCCTCCTTCGCGGTGCAGTCGGCGGATCGTTTCCAGTTGGATCGGAAAATTGGCGCGGACTTCGTGGTCGCGAGAACCTGGCAGGACGGCGACGATTCGTTCGCCCGATTGGGTTTGCTGGTGAAAGCGTCGCATCACGGCAGTGTCGAGTTGTTGTTCCTCGACCGCATCGAAAAATGGGTGCCCGACCAGGCTGACGGGAATCTCGTGTTGATCGAAAAAGGCCTCCTCCACCGGCAAGACGGCGACGACGTGATCAACGCTGCGTTTCATTTTCCGGACTCGCCATGCACCCCAAGCCCACAGTTGCGGCGGGCAATAGTAGTGCACCGGAATGCCGTATTTCTTGGCTCGTTTCGCGATGTGCCAATTGAAGCCGGGGAAGTCGACCAGGACGACGGCGTCCACTGAACCGGACCGGAAGATGGCTTCGGCCTGATCGGCGAACCGGAAGAATTCGCGAATCTTGGGCAGGACCTCGACGATTCCGACCACCGCGTGGCGGGTCAGGTCCAGGTCAACGCGACAACCAGCGGCCAGCATCGAGGGGCCGCCAAATCCGCGGCAGACGACACGTTCGGTGTTCTGCATCGCCAGGCCACCCGGATTCGTCAATTGGCGAATCAGTCGAGCGGCATGTTGGTCGCCGCTCGGTTCTCCGACGGAAAAGAAGATGGTCTTGGTCACGTGTGACAGTCCCCGGCGATCGTGGATCAAAGTTCAGCCAAGGGGTATAGAAAAACGAGCTCTGGCGACGCAAGTTCGATCCGCTCTTGCCACTCCGACCCGCCCGCGATACTCTTCGAAATGTTGAACAGGATGTTTCACACCGTAGTGGTCAAGGATGCCGATTCGGATGCGAAAAAACAGACCTCATGAGGCGGGCCGTCTCTCTGCGACGCATTCGCCGGCGCCTCTCTTTGGATCCGAAACGGAGGGTCGCTCCGCGGACGCTGCTGCCATCCCGGTATCGGACAAGGAGTCCACGTCGACCAAGCCCATTGGTTCCGTTGCGAGCGAGTCTCTGTTCTCTCTCGGAGAGCCAGCCTCCGGTCAAGAATGCAGTGCCAGCGATCGGTACACTGATGGCCGGGAATACCGTGACGGCCAGGATTACTCTGCCGAAAAAGCAGCGGCCAAGTGGTCCAACCGGAAACGTCGCTTTCGGACCGATTCAGGTGTGTGGCGTTTGGCCCCGCGAGGCAAGTTTCCCAAGCTGACATCGATCCAAGGGAAACTGCTGACCGGAGCGTTGGTCCTGGTCGCACTGGTGATCACGCTAGGCGGTGTGGGGATCTTTGGGTTGTATCAGTATCGGAACCTGGCTGATGCGATCAGCTCGCGTGCCAAGGAATTGCCGATGGCAACTCAGATTGCCCAGGCCGCGGCGAAAGCTCGCGACAGCAACACGAGACTGTGTCAGATGCGAGCCCAGGCGACGATGATCAACGCGTTTGGAATGCCGCACGCTGATCTGCAACTTGAAAACGAGACGTTCCGTGAAACGATCAGCGAGCTCGATCGCGCGCTCGAAACCTACGCGATGATGGTGAAGATGAAGGTCGAGCAACCGCAGGACGTCGAAGCGGGAGCCACGTTGATCAACCCAGAAACACAGCACGAGTCGCTCGGCAACGTACGCAACATCCTCAACGAGATCCGCGAAAACCAACACAACTTGGATTACTTGGTCATCGATCGGCAGACCAGTCGCAATAAACTCGATGAACGTTTGGAAAGCCTAGTCGGCGAAACTCGCGATCACCTCGTTTTGATCCACAGTCAGATGGCAGCGTTCAGTGACCACGTGAAAAGTCGCTACCGGTTGGGCATCGGCGTCGCTTGGATCCCGTTCGCTCTCGCGATGGTGATCTCGGGGGTGATGGTTTGGATTTTTCAGACAACCGTTATGGCGCCGTTCAACAACTTGGTCATCGGTGCTCGCTTGGTCGCTCGTGGCCAGTTTGAACATCGAATCGACTTGGGCACCGGGGACGAGCTCGGTGAACTTGGCGTGATCTTGAACGAAATGACCGACCGTTTTCAAAACAGTTTGGCTCACATCGAAAAGATGTGCGACGAACTCGATCAAGAGGTCAAGGTTCGTTCGCAAGAAGTGATTCGCAACGAGCAGCTTGCCGGCGTCGGGTTCTTAGCCGCTGGTTTTGCTCATGAGATCAACAATCCCATGGCCGCGATCGCTTGGAGCGCCGAGGCGATTGAGTCGCGAATGAATGACTTGATGATGCTGCCCGATGACCAGCGTTTGCTCGACAGCGAGATGACGGAGAATTGGCGTGAGAACCTGCAACGCATCGAAGGCGAGGCGTTCCGCTGCAAGTCGATCATCGAAAAAATGCTGCTGTTCAGCCGGATGGGCCAAGTCGAGAAAACCGAGTTTGATATTGTTCCCTTGGTCAACGACGTGATCGAGATGGTGGGGACGTTGGGCAAATACCAATGCCAATCCGTGCGAGTGTTCGGCAGCGACTCCGCGACGGTCTACGCCAACGATCAAGAGATCCGCCAAGTCATTCTGAACTTGGTCACCAACGCACTGGAAAGTGTTGATTGCGATGGCAGCGTCGACATCTTCGTTCACCAAGGTCCCAAAATGTCGGCCGTGCGTGTGAAAGACACGGGGTGTGGGATGTCCGCTGAGGTTCAGGCTCACTTGTTCGAGCCGTTCTTCACTCGGCGTCGTGATGGCACCGGCACCGGGTTGGGACTGAGTATTTCGCACCGAATTGTTTGCCAACACGGCGGTCAATTGGTCGCTCGAAGCGAAGGCGAAAATCAAGGCAGCGAATTTGAATTGCGATTGCCGGTTGCGGCGATCACCGAAGAAGTCACTTCTCCCGCGTTTGAAAGTTGGAAATTCCAAGATGCCCAGCAAACCCAAGCAGCCTAAGTCCGACGGCATGCACATTCTTTTCGCGGACGATGAGCCTCAATTGCAAAAGTTGATGGGCACCGAGTTGCCGCGGATGGGATACCGCGTGACCGTGTGCCCCGACGGGGAAACCGCCGTCGATGTGCTGTCCAAGGAACCCATTGATTGCTTGCTGGTCGACCTCGACATGCCAGGCATGAGTGGGATCGATGTGATCGCTCGCGCCCGCGAAATTCGGCCGGAAATCGAAGCGGTCGTGATGACGGGCAAACCCAGTCAAGAGACCGCGATCGAGGCACTTCGCCACGGCACATTTGATTACCTGATGAAGCCCTGTCGGTTGGCTGATATTTCCGCGCTGATGGGACGCGTCAGTGAGCGGCGTGAGTGGAATCGCTTGGTCGCGGCGCTTCGCCATCGACTGCAACGTGCCGAAGGTCATTCGGATTTGATCGGTGAGAACCAATCCATGAATGCGGTCCGCAAACTGATCGCTAAAGTCGCGCCGACTGAATCGACCGTGTTGATTCGCGGGGAAACAGGTTGTGGCAAGGAATTGGTCGCTCGCGCGATCGCAGACGAAAGCCTTCGCAGTGAGCAGCCCTTCGTGGCGATCAACTGCGGTGCGTTGCCTGAAACTCTGATCGAAAGCGAACTGTTCGGGCACGTCAAAGGTGCCTTCACCGGTGCCGATTCGGCTCGCATGGGATTGTTCGAAGTCGCCAGTGGCGGCACGTTGTTCTTGGATGAGATTGGCGAGCTACCATTGGCCGTCCAGGCAAAGTTGTTGCGCGTCTTGGAGACAGGCGATATTCGTAGGCTGGGTGACAACCAGAGCGTCCGGGTGGACGTCCGAGTGGTCTGCGCGACACACCGTGACCTGGAAAAGATGGTCAGTGAAGGCACATTCCGCGAAGACTTGATGTTTCGCATCAACACATTTGAACTGAGGTTGCCCGCGCTTCGCGATCGCATCGATGACTTGCCGGCGCTGGCGGAGCACTTGCTGCGTCGTCACCGAGCCGATGGCAGTGATGGTCAGCTCTTCACCGAAGCCGCGATGGCTGAACTGCAGGCGCATCAATGGCCGGGCAATGTGCGAGAACTCGCCAACGTGATCGAGCACGCTTCGGTGTTGTGTGACGCCTTGCCGATCGATGTCGAACATTTGCCTCAGCACTTCGCTCGACGACAGTTGCGCGCTGATTTGGCGGACTCTGCACCGATGACAATGCGAGAGATCGAACAGCTCGCGATCGAGCGGGCAATGACTCGGCACAACGGCAATAAAAAGGCTGTTGCGGAAGAGCTCGGGGTCTCGTTGAAGACGCTCTACAACAAATTGAATGCCGCATCCGAAGCCGCAGAGGCGGCATGATCTGAGTGCGGAGTTGAGGGGAAATTCGCTCGTGTTCTCAAGCGGATTTAGTTGACGCCGACCATTTGGGGTAAGATATTTGCGCCGCTGCAGCGTTGGTTTGCTGCCGTCTTCCAAGCAAATGTCCCCACATTGCCAGGTTTTCATGTCGATCACTCTTAGAATCGTTGCCGTCGCGTTCTTGCTGTGTTCCTGCCAGGTGGTCGCGTCCGCGACTTGCCCGCCACCCAATGTTTTGATCGTGATGGCGGACGATTGCACGTACAACGATTTGCCGATGTACGGGGGCGAAAACGCGAAAACGCCTCACTTGGAAGAGTTCGCTAAGCAGGGCATGGTTTTTGATCGGGCGTTCCTGGCGGAGGCGATGTGCCAGCCTTGCCGAGCGGAGTTGTACTCGGGTTTGTATCCGATGCGGAACGGATGCAATTGGAATCACTCGGCCAGTCGCGGTGACATCGAGAGCATGCCGCAGCATCTGGCTCGGCTTGGGTATCGGGTTGGTTTGGCGGGCAAGGTTCATGTCTCGCCTGCATCCGCCTTTCCGTTTGAGTTGGTTGACGGTTGTGACAAGAATTGCGTTCGCAACCCGACTCGTCCAATGCAACTCGATTCCATTCGTGAGTTCATGGATCGTGACGATGGGCAACCGTTCTGTTTGGTCGTTGCATTGGTCGAACCCCATGTGCCGTGGGTGATGGGCGACGCCAGCGCTTACCCGCCTCGGAAGTTGAAGCTACCGCCCAACATCGGTGACACACCTGAGACTCGGTCCGCGTTCGGACGCTACTTGGCGGAGATCACGTACATGGATGGCCAGTTCGGGAAATTGATGAGTGAATTGGAGGCGGTTGGAAAGACAGATGAGACGGTGGTGGTGTTCACGTCGGAGCAAGGCTCGCAGTTCCCTGGTAACAAGTGGACGAATTACAACACGGGTGTGCATACCGGATTGATCGTGAAGTGGCCCGGTGTCGTTGCTTCAGGAACCAGAACCGAGGCCGTTGTGCAGTACGCGGATGTGTTGCCGACGTTGGTGGATATCGCGGGAGCGACTCCTCAACCGGGCACGTTTGATGGATCGAGTTTTGCTGGCGTGCTTCGAGGCGAGAGTGATGTGCATCGCGAATACGCGTATGGAACGCACAACAATATTCCGGAAGGGCCGCCGTATCCCATTCGTTCCATCACGGATGGTCGGTATCACTACATTCGCAACTTGCAGAACGAGAACCTGTACATCGAGAAGCATTTGATGGGCATCAAGGGCAGGGGCGAACTGAACAACAAGTACTGGCAGACGTGGGTCTTTCAAAGCTTTGAACAGCCTGAGATTTTGCGGCTGATTCAGCGATACCAGTTGCGTCCCCAGGAAGAGCTGTATGACATGGCCAGCGACCCATACGAGATGAACAATTTGATCCAGGATTCCAGTTTGGCTGGCGTCCGCGAAAAGCTGCGGGCGGAGCTAGATCGTTGGATGGAATCGCAAGGGGATCCAGGTGCGGAGCAGGACACGGTTGAGACTCACCGCGCCGCCAAGAAGGGGAAGCACCTATTTGGGATTGGTGCGGAAGGGTAGGCTCGGGTTGAAACGGGCAGCGGTGATCGCGGGGCGGTTGTTTGTGGGGTGGTCGACTGGGGGCCCCAGTCGACTACATAGGTTGCCGTCGGGGGGGCCCGGTCGACTCCATCGGTTGCCGACTGGGGGTCCCAGTCGAGTACATCGGTTGCCGACCGGGGCCCTCCGGTCGGTCGAGTCTGCTCGGCGCGGTTACGGGGGTGGTCGACCGGGGCTCCCGGTCGACCGATAAAACCTCAGCATCAGTCGCAAGGGTGACGGCTCAGATCACAGGGCAGACATCGAACCACTCGCGTTTTTGATCGAACATCCACTGCGAGCATTCCTCAGGGCCCCACAGGCCAGTCGGATAGGTGTGCAGTGGCGGTGCGGCGGGGCTTCGCCAGGCTTCGATGATCGGATCGATGATGCTCCAGGCGAGTTCGACTTCATCGCCGCGAGCGAAGAGGCTGGCGTCACCTTGCACGGCATCGAGTAGCAGACGCTGGTAAGCATCAGGCATCTCATCACCGCCAATGGAATCTTGGAAATTGAATTCCAAGTGATTGGTGCGAGTTTTCATTCCCGCGTCCGCGACTTTGGTTTCGAAGTGCAATTGAATGCCTTCGGCAGGTTGGACTTGGATGACCAAGCGGTTGCCCAGCCGATTCTTTTGGTTCGATCCACCGAAAAGTTGGTGAGGAACGTTCTTGAACTGGATCACGATCTGTGTCGTGCGACACGACATGCCCTTGCCACTCCGCAAGAAGAACGGAACGCCCTGCCATCGCCAGTTGTCGCAGTACAGTTTCAGAGCGGCGAACGTTTCCGTTTGGCTGTTCGGTGGCACGCCTTCTTCTTGTAAGTAACCCGCGTATTGGCCGCGAACAGTCTGTGCGGCGAAATCGCCACCGGTCATTTTGCGGACGCTGTGCAGGACCTTGACCTTCTCGTCTCGGACCAGCGTTGATTCGAATTTTGGGGGCGGTTCCATCGCTGTGATCATCATCAATTGCAGGATGTGATTCTGGAACATGTCGCGAAGGATGCCGCTGTTGTCGTAGTAACCCGCCCGGCGGCCAATCACGACTTCTTCGGCCACGGTGATTTGAACGTGGTCGATGTAATTGCGGTTCCAGAGCGGTTCAAAGATGCTGTTGGCGAACCGCAAGGCAAAGATGTTCTGAACGGTCTCTTTGCCCAGGTAGTGGTCGATCCGGTAGATCTGGTCTTCGCGAAAAACGTTGTGGATCGATTCGTTGAGGTTTTGCGCCGTTTTGAAATCGGTGCCAAAGGGTTTTTCGATGATCACCCGGCGAGCACCGTTTTTGTCGCATGCCAACCCCGCGTCGCCGAGTCGCTGGATCGCTTCTTCGTACAGTTGTGGCATGGTCGACAAGTAGTAAACCCGGCCAGTCGGTTTGCCCTCTTCGATTTCATCCAAGAAACTAGCGAGCGATTCGAAGGAGCTCGCGTCCTTGATGTCGCCCGGCTGATAGAAAATGTTTGGAGCGAAGGCGTCCCAATCTTCGGTCCGGAACGATTTGCCAACGAATTTCGCAGTCGTTTCGCGAAGCGATTCTCGCCACTGAGAGTGTTCGTTGGGGCTTCGCGAGACGCCCACGATGCGAGTCGATTAATGCCGTCGGGCGCGAGAGAAGAGGCGGGCAAGCGCGGGGAACAAAATTGGGG
>NZ_JBICHO010000324.1:0-10323 GCF_043100905.1 Rhodopirellula sp. JB055
ACTCCCCCACCGTCACCCGATCCTCCGGTGTTCCACCGAGCTCGATGAGCTTCTCGGCGCCGCGCTGGCGCGCCTCGGCGGCCGTATCGCCCGTGACGGTGGCTCGTTTGCCCTGGTACTTGACGTCGACGCGCCAGCGGCCGCTCGACGTGCGGCGTGGTTTCATGTCGGAGAGTCGTACCACAGGGGTGCGCGCTACGGGCGCACGGGGCGCACGGCCGGGCGCGAAAGAGCCCCTGGCGGACTCGGCGGATTTGCCGGTCTACCAGGGGCTTTACGGGGTGGGCGTACGAGGAATCGAACCTCGGACCTCCACCGTGTCATGCTCGAAACCAGCGTCCCCATGGGGTTTTGCACTGTTCCGTCGTGTCGCTTACACAAATTTCGAATGCGGCGAGCACAAGGACGCTTGAACCGTTCTTCAGTCGGCTTGCAATTCGTTTGTCCGCGCCGACTTCAGCATCGGATGCCCCCCCGACTGAACCTTCAAATTCTTGTTGGATTGATCAATGGACATCGTCCAACCGTAGGGTGGTGAAACTATGACCCGAGCATCGGCCTCCAACCATTCCACATCGAAAGGAATGACGAAGTCACCGTCCATCAATTCGGTCACCTCGACTTCGACTCCATTGACCACCAACTTCGCGAATGCAAACGGATTTGAGTTGGCGAGAAGAGCACCTTCACACTCCATGTAGGTCAAATCAATCGCACGTGACTCCTTCATGTCAGCAATTGCCGTGGCCAATTGGTTCTGAATCCAACGTGTGGAAAGACCGATCGGTAAGAAACTTGCCATCCTTGATTCACCCAGCGCGGTTCGATGTCCTGCTCGTATCCATAGGCGAACTCAATCCGGAGAGACCCTTTCGGCTGGTTTGCGATCAACCAAGGATCTTCTTCACGCAGCTCCTTCGAAACCGGCAGGTCAAAACGCCCATTTGCATCCACTGAAATGACAAGGTCACCCGCTTTTGACTTCAACGTCATCCGAATGTCATCTGGGCTGACCCCAGGAGTAAGGCTTCGAACGAAGAAACGCATGGACGCCGGCACCACACCGTCGATCTTGGGCGGCTCAATCTCAGTAGCTCGAAGTGCACTGGAATACCGCATTCGCGCGAACTCTTCCCCAACCGCGGTTGTGCCGACCCAAAGCGTGACCATGCACGCCACAAGGAATCGTGTCATTTGTCCATTCCTTTCAGTGCTCACCGACTGAGCTCGACGCACTATGAAAGATCGTGATCCTCGTCGGTATCCGCGTTCCTTTGCTTGGTCTCGTCCGGCGAGTGCCCCAACAGCGCGTAGCGAACGAAGTGCAGCAAACCAGAAAAGCTGAATTTCGGATCAACGTATCGTTCGATCACGTAGAAAGCGAAGTAGTAAGCTCGACAAAATGACCAGATCGCAATGGCAAGCACCCCAATCGTCTGCAGACTCGGAGAATTCGCGATCAAAACCAGTGAAGCGAGCCCTCCCGTCACAACGAACAACCCGCCCTTGAACCAGATCCATCTTGGGTCTGTCAAATTTGCCATCGCATCACCCTGCTTGATGGATCAATCATCAAAGATGCACCACTTCACAAACCAAATGATGAGCGGTGCAAGCATGATGGCGGCAATCTTGATCATCGAATTCTTCCCGTTTCAAGATGTTCATGGTGACACAAAGTGCCCCTCGGACCGCTACGATGGCAACCCTGAGCGTCTCATCATACCAATAATTTCTGGCTAACAATTCCAGCATTCGCGTAGGCCGGATCAAGTCGCTTCGGCGCCGATCCGGCAGATCAGCCGAACCGAAACCTTCGTGCTCTCTGTGCCCTTCGTGGTGAAGAACCTCTGCTGGCAAATGCACCACGAAGGACGCGAAGAGCACGAAGGGTCAGTGTGAACGTGAACATGTTGTCAACCAATTGCGAACGTTATCCATTGTGTCCGCTACGTCGCTTCGTGGTGAAAGGAAGACCTGCAATCGACTCCTATCCCAACTCATGAGCCGGCAACAACCGACTCAAAGCACAAAGCGACGGAGACCGTCCTTCAGCCGTGTCACATTGAAATTAATCAACAGCCCCGTCCGGATTCTCGCCAGCTTCATGTAAGTCAGCAATTGAGCCTCGTGAATCCCCTTCAATTTCTCGACGCTCTTCAGTTCGAGAATGATGGAGCCCTCCACCAACAAATCGATCCGATAGCCACAATCCAACGCCACGTCATTGTATCGAACAGGTTGCGGGTGCTGGAGCTGGAACGGGATTGAATTTCTCCGGAGCTCATGGGCAAGGCATTGCTCATACGCAGACTCCAGCAACCCAGGCCCCAATTCGCGATGCACTTCAATTGCGCACCCGATCACTCGGTGCGACAGGTCATCAAATTCCATTTTCCTCGTCCCTCAACGCACCGCTTTCCACGCTGGAACCACCGACGTGGGTGAATCGATGACGGCTCATCGTAGCAAATCGTTCAACCACGAAGGACTCGAAGAACACGAAGGGTCAGCGAGAACCAGCCCCATCTCTTCGATCTCGCCCCCGAATCCAAAACCAAATGCGACGGACCGCAAAACAGAGGTCTCGGCCACTTCGCAATTAAGATTCAAAACGAACCATCCGTCCGCTGAAAACCTGAACCTTCGTGCTCTCTGTGCCCTTCGTGGTGAAGAATCCCTGCTGGCAAATGCACCACGAAGGACGCGAAGAGCACGAACGCGAATTCAATTTCTTCTTATCAAAAAAACCATGAACGAATCACTCCACGCGATTCACGGCTCACCATCGCCCATATGGCGAAACCAGACACGCCCACCCATGGTAGCGTGATGAAAGGCAGCTCAATCCAACAAGCGACCAACCGCATTCACGCAGACGTCGCCCAGGTCAGATGGTCCGCGGGCGAGAGAGGACACCGAGCATGGAAAGTGGCGTGTGATACCACTCCCCCGGTTCAGTAGGTCACCGCGGTCTGGTCGTCGTTGACTGGCCACCCCAACGCCCATTGCAGACGGAACTGGGCTTGGTTGTAAGAAGTCACGGCCTGAAGATAAGCACGACGGGCAGACTCCAAAGCCTGGACGGCTTGCAAGACTTCGACGGGCAAACCTTCGCCATCTTGGATCCGTTCCAAGTTCGCTTCGTACGATTGTTCCGCCGTAGCGATGGCTTGTTGCGTCAAATCCATTTGTTGACGACGAAACTCAACCTGGCTGGCGGATTCCGAGATCTCGGCTGCGATCTGATCCATGACGCGAATTTTTTCGTACTTGGCTTGTTGAACTCGTGCGGACGTACGGTTGCGAGCGGCACGTTCCCCGAGCCCAAAGTTGCGTAGTTCCCATGTCACGACGGCATCGAAATCATAGCGACCATCCACATCGCTGAGGTCGTTCCCCAAACCGCCTCCAAATCCGCCGGTGCTGTAACCCAACAAAACACTCGGAACAAACGGAGCATACTTTTCGCGTTGGTAGGCTTCGCAGGCGGCAGCGACCAACGACTGGGATTCTTTCAGCTCCGGTCGTGACGACAAACCCGTGCTGATCAACGATGCTTTGTCCGTTCCTATATGGGTCAGGTTCAACGGAACCACGGTCACGTCCATTGGAACCAAGTTTTCGCCCGAGTGCATGCTGATTGCCTGAGCGAGTCGCGCCGATGCAATCGCAATGCGTTCCTGACCGGCAGCCAAACGACTGTCGATCAGACGAAGTTCCGTTTGCATTCGATCTGCGTCGGCTTGCAATCCCTGGCCCGCGGAAGCAAAGTCGGTCGTGATCCGCGTGAGTTCTCCGGCACGGTCGCGAGATTCTTCCAGCACGCGAGCGTCTTGGTGAGCTTCCAACAATTCAGTGTAGGCCATCGCAGCGTCCAACAACTGCTGATTCAACACACCGGCTGCGGCGTGGCTCCGTGCCCAAGCGGACTTCTCCGCAATCTTCGGTTGAAAGATTGCGTCGGCCAAATGGAACTGAGCCACCAGCCCCGGTCGAGTATTGGTTGTCCCCGCACCGGTCGCACCTGCGCCCAACCCGTACTGAAACGAATTTCGATTGACATCGACGATGTCGCCGTTGCTGGATTGGTAGTTCCCATCGTGTCGGTGGAAACTGAACCCAGCCTGGATGGAGGGCAACCACAACACCTTGGCTTGATCCAGTTCCGCGTACGCTTCGCGAGTCCGCCACTGCGCCAATCCAACTGCCGGGTGTTGGGCGTCGATCATTGCCAACGCAGTCGGCAGGTTCATTTGGACGGAATCGGTGGCCAACATGCCGACTTCCACCGGTTGCTCGAAGGACTCAACCACCATGGGTTCCGGCGACAATCCCACCGAATCACTTTCAAATGCTGCAAGGGAATGCTCCGCGGGCTGCGTTGTGGCCTCCTGCTCGATTGGCTGCAATCGGTACCGTTTCCCATCAATTGTCATCACCGTTTCGCTCATCGACTCAGGCTGCGAGCCGGTGGCCCGAACGTCACGGTGGGCAACCGGACGAATCGAGGGAACGTCGACGTGGTTGTCCTCAGTTGAGCTGGAGTCCGCTTTCAGCGGATCTTTGGTCGCCGCGGCGATCGCGGTGGCAACGGCCGTCGAACGGGTGGAAAAGGCCTCTGCAGCAGGAACACGGTGCGAATGCTGAACACATCCGATCGCCGGAACGGTGCTCGTCAGCGCAATGAAAGTGTAAAGAAACGAACGGGACATCCATGTTCTCCTAGTTCACCTGTTCGGAAGAAAGCGTTCGTGGGCCATTTTCAGATCCTCCCGAACGCACCGGTTTCTACCAATGACTTTCGGCGATTGGTCTTCCCGATGGTGACGATCGATCGCGTTGAATTAGTCAGTTCTAATCTGCTGCTCATCGAATCGGCCCATTGCGCGAACTAAACTGCGTCGATCACTTAGCGAACCGCTTCCGGTCAGACAGACTCTTCCGATTCCCCCAATTATCACAGCGGAGCCCAGGACACTGTCCTCGATTCACAACATGCCCTTTGCAAGCCCGCCCCGCCTCGTGCTCTCTTTCGCCGTCCTCGCCGCTCTCTGTTTCGCGACAGGCTGCAGTGACTCCCATTCCGTGGCAACGCAATCCAAACCGCCACGCGTCACCCCGGTCAAAACCGTCACCGTCCAACCCACCGAAGTGACGCGAACAAGCATTCAACCGGCAACCATCCACGCCTACTACCGAGCAGAAATTCGCTCGCAAGCAACCGGTTACGTGGAATCGTTCTCCGCCGACATTGGTGAGTTTGTTGAGTCAGGAACAGTCTTGGCAAAGATCGCTGTTCCCGAAAAACTGCAACAACGCCGAATCATCGAAGCCAAGATCAGGCGTTTGGAATCCCAAGAGAAGCAAGCCGCCGCAGGTGTGCAATTGGCGGAAGCAAGCGAACGGTCGTCGCGAGCCAAATTGGCCCAGGCCGAATCCGAACGCGCCGCAGTCGACGCATCTCTCGCGGCAGCCAACGCGGAGTTCGGTCGAACTGAAGACCTGGTCAATCGAGGCTCCTTGCAGAACCGCATGCTTGATGAAGTTCGAATGAAACGCGATAGCGAATCAGCTCGCAAGCAAGCGGTCGAATCCGCCGTGGAATCGGCTCGCGCTAACGTGGAAGTCGCCACCGCAACGATCGAATCCGCACGGGCTGATTTGGAAACCGCACAAGCGGAAACGGAAATCGCCCGACGTGAACTCGATGAACTCGACGTCTGGATTGACTACGCCGCGATCAAGGCTCCTTTCGCTGGCATCGTCACGGAACGAAACATTCAACCGGGCGATCTGGTGCGAGCCTCCAACGATGTTGGACAGGTCGAGCCCTTGTTTGTGATCAGTCAAATCAATCGGGTCCGTGTTCAAATTCCCGTGCCTGAAAACGATGCTCCTCTGGTCACCCCCGGGGACGAAGTCCGGTTGACCTTCCCGTCGTTTGCGTCAGAAGCACCTTTGATTGCCCAGGTCACCCGCCGCAGCGGCAGCTTGGATGTCAACACACGAACCATGTTGGTCGAAGTCGAAATGGACAATCCCGATGGCAAACTCTTGCCCGGCATGTTCGGCCAAGCGACGATCGACATCGACACACAAACCGCCGCCAACATGCTGCCTTCTCAAGCGATCCGTTTTGATGAATCAGGCAACGCATTTGTGTACGTGGTCGCGGACGATGACACGATCTCCATCCAAGAGATTTCGACGGGCATGGATGACGGCAACTTCATCGAAGTCCTGACCGGTGTCGAGCCCGGACAGGCGGTCATCGACGCTCACTTGAGCCGCTTCATTGACGGACAAAAAGTCGCCGTTTTGGAGGCTGCTCACTGATGTCATTGATCCAATTTTCACTCCGCAATCGTTTCGCGGTGCTGGCGGCATCCATCGCTCTGTGTGTTTTGGGTGCAGCCGTCATTCCCGGCATCACGATCGACATCCTGCCGGATTTCAAAAAACCGGTGGTCGTCAGTTTCTTCTCCTATCCGGGTCTTCCCACCTTGGACATGGAGAAATCAGTCACCTCGCGCGTGGAGCGTGCGTTGACCTTGGCAGGCAAAATTGAGCACCAAGAATCACGCACCGTTCCGGGTGCCGCCGTGATCAAAGTCTTCTTCCAACCGGGTGCCGATGCCAGTTCTGCGATGAATGACATCGTCAACCTGGAAGCCAGTGACATGTTTCACTTGCCGCCGGGGATCGAATGGCCTTTCACGCTTCGCAGTGAACCGTCGAATCTGCCCGTCGTGCTAGCGGCAATCTCGGGCGAAGGGTTGAGCGAATCCGAACTCTACACGATCGGGTACTACGCCGTCCGAAACAAAATGGGTGGCTTGAAAGGGGTCCAGATCCCTCACCCCTTCGGCGGAAAGTTCCGCCAAATGATGGTCTACGTCGATCCCGCCAAACTGCAGGCCTACCACGTCAGCGCCACCGATGTGGTCGACGCACTCAAGAAATCCAACTTGGTGCTGGCAGCGGGCACGGCAACCATGGGTGGAACAGACTACCAAATCCATCCCCGAAACACGCTGCCTGATGTCGATGAGATTGAGGGCATTCCCATCGCAGTCCGCAACGATCGTCCGATCTTCATTCGAGACGTCGCGGAAGTCAAAGACGATGCGGCGTTGCAATACAACATCGTCCGAGTCAACGGAAACCGCAGCGTCTATTGCCCGCTCCTTCGCGAACCCGGCGAGAACACGATTGCGGTGGTGGACCGAATCTACGACGGAATCGCATCGGAGATTCCCAAGATGAAGGAACGCGGTGACATCCCCGAAGCAACGGAAGTCACCCTGGTCTCGGACCAATCCCTCTACATTCGCAACGCGATGTCCAGCCTGCTCACCCAGGTTGCACTTGGGTCGGTCTTGGTGGCCTTGGTCGTCTTTGTGTTCTTAAGACGCCTGCTGCCGACGGTGATCATCGTTTCGACGATCTTGTTGGCGATTTTGATCGGAGCCTTGGGATTCGCGTTCTCAGGTCAGACGATCAACGTCATGACGCTCGGCGGGATCGCATTGGCCATCGGTACCGTGGTCGACGCTGGGATTGTGGTGGTCGAAAACGTGATTCGCCACGGCCGCATGGGCAAATCCGCCATGGAAGCCGCCCGCGATGGAACCCAAGAAGTCTCGGGCGCAATTCTTGCCGGGACCATCACCACGTTGGCTGTGTTCTTGCCTGCAATCTTCTTGACGGGAATGATCAAGTATCTATTTGCTCCGTTGTCGCTCGCGGCCACTTTGACCATCGGTGCGTCCTATATTTTGGCGTTGACGGTCGTCCCGGCTTTCTGTGCGACATTCGTCCGTGAACGTGTCCGTGAGAAATCGTCCGATCAGCAAGAGGAAGGCAACAAACCGAAACCTCACCAACCTTCGGGTCTGTATGGGCGTTTGCTGACAACGGCCATGCGAGCTCCTGCGATCTCGGCATTGGTCATCATTGTCGGCGTGGGAGCATCGTTCCTTTTGTTGCCTCAAATCGGCACCGAACTCTTCCCCAACGTGGATTCCGGCAGCTTTGAAATCCGCTTGAAAACCCTGCCGGGAACCGCACTGTCAAAGACGGAAGAATTGGTCGCCAAGATTGAAGATTCGATCAAGGAAGTCATTCCGGAAGATCGGATCGACACGATCATTTCCAACATTGGTTTGCCAGTTGGAAAGGGAGCGGGTTTCTCCACCGTGTTGAGTTCCAACTCGGGGCCGGATACGGCCTATTTGATCGTCAACTTGAATCAAGAGAACCGTCGTGTTGGCACCCAAACTTACATCGATGAATTGCGAACCAAACTGAACGAAGAATACCCACTGGAACAATTCATGTTTGTCTCCGGCGGGATCGTCAACATGGCGCTCAACGAAGGCGTTCCAACTCCGATCAGCGTTCAAGTCGCCGCGGGCACTCTGCAGCAATGCCGAGACGCGGCCGAGCGAATTGTTCGCGAGATCGCTCCGATCCAAGGAACACGTGATGTCCAAATCGCCCAGTCTCTCGACTACCCACAATTTGACGTGAAAGTCGATCGCACCCGGGCCAAATACCTGGGCGTCGACCAAGAACAGGTCGCACAAACGGTGCTGACAGCACTGGGATCAAGCGTGGGCTATTCGCCAACGATTTGGATTGATCCGAAAAGCGGCGTGGACTTTTTCATGGGCGTTCAGTACGCATCCAACAAGTTTCAGTCGCTCGATGAGGTGCAGAACATCCCGTTGTCTCTCGACACCCCGGATGGCCCCATCACAATTCCGCTGTCCAACATCGCGACCGTCAATCGCGTGACGATCCCTGGCGAGATCGCCCACTACAACATTTCCCGGGTCAACGACATTCACGTCAATGTCGCGGGAAGAGACCTGGGAAGCGTCGCTGCGGACATCGATGCCGTTTTGGCGGACATGGAATTTGCCAACGGCGTCTCGGTGACACTTCGAGGCCCCGTGGAAAAGATGCGAGACGGGATGAGCATGCTGGGTGCCGGACTCGCTGTCGCGACGTTGCTGGTTTACCTCGTTCTCATGGCTCAATTCCGTTCCTTCCTCGACCCGTTGATCATCATGCTGTCCGTGCCACTTGGCATCGGTGGTGTCCTGGTGGTTCTCTTCTTGACGAACACCTACATCAACATCCAATCGTTGATGGGCACGTTGATGATGATCGGAGTCGTTGTGAACAACTCGATTCTGCTGGTCGAGTTTGCCAATCAGCGACTCGCCAGCGGTGCGACTCCTCGAGACGCAGCGATGTCAGCGGCACAAGTGCGATTGCGTCCGATTTTGATGACGTCGTTGACCTTGGTCGCATCCATGTTGCCACTCTCGTTCCAACTTGCCCCTGGAAACGAAGCGATGATCCCACTTGCTCGGGCGTTGTTAGGAGGCATGGTGATCTCCACCATCCTGACGCTGATCCTGGTTCCCTGCGTTTACGTGATGCTCCATCGAAACCAAAGGTCAACGGCCTAACTCAGCCAGTCGAAAACGAGCGACATCGTGGAAGGGCGTGAGCCATCCGGATTCGCACCGAGCGGCTTGCGTCGCACCGGTAAAATCGTCACTCAATGCTCATGGATTCACGCTCGAACCGCGCAAAAAAACCACCGACACGATTCAATCGTGCCGGTGGTTTGCGTTCCGATCGTTGGTGACGTCGGGAGTTATCGTCCGATGACTTCGACCGTGGTTTCGATCAAGTCACCCTCGGCTTGAAGCGAAGTCTTCTTTGGATTGGTGATCGTGCCCCAACCTTCGGCGTCTGGTTCCGCACGGCTGATGGCGGATGCCAACGCGACGGTTTCTTGTTGGTCGAGTTGGATCGCTTCGCCAGCGTTGTTGACGAATGAGGCTGGTGGCAAAGTCGCGGCCCCTTCGGTGCTTGCACAGCATCCGAGGTCGCAACCACCCACATCACAACCGGTTTGGCAACCTGCGTCACAGCTTCCACTGTCACAGCATCCGTTGCCACATCCCTTGCCACAACCAAAGATCCCACGTGCACGTTGACGGCAATCTGGGCAGCAAGCGATGGCGGACCAATCGTAAGTGCAGACCGTTTTCTTCTTCTTATCCGTGACCAACTTCTTGACCGTCCGAACCTTGCCGCACTTCTTCAGCGGCCCGCATTCCCATGGGAAACGCAGCGGTGGAATGCAGATGGTTTCGCATTCGACGTCAAAGCATGTCACGTCGACTTCTTCTTTTTCAACTTCGACAACGCAGCGTCCGGCTTGGCAGAAGCAGCACGCGGGTCCGAAAGCACTGGCGGTACTCGAGAAGACCACCGAAGCGGTCAGTGCGAAGAGTC
>NZ_JBICHO010000325.1:0-12935 GCF_043100905.1 Rhodopirellula sp. JB055
GGTGATCATCACGTGGTCATCACTCCCCAAGAACCTGAATTGAACGAAGCGGTGGCGGCGATTCAAAACGGTGATCGAGACCCGCTGAAATCTCGCGCGATTCCAGCCCGCTATCAGAGCACCGGCGAACTGCGAGCCACCATCGACGCGGCCAATGTTCAACCGCTGACGTTCGAACTGGACAAACGTTGAGACCCTGGATCACGATGCATACCGATGTCGGTCGCGTCCTTCTCACCAATTGCCGAGTCGTCTCACCGGGCGACTCTCTTTCCAAACAACCACCAACGTCATTCATCACGAATCCATCGCCATGAAACCTTCCAAGAAACGACAACTGCTCGCTTTGGCTCTAATCCTGGGTGGAACGTCCACTGCCTCGGCTCACTTCCCCTGGCTGGCGACGGATTCCGACGGGCATGCGGTCATGTGGTTCGGTGAATCGACCGACGATCGCACTTACCCGATGCCCGACGCGGTCCAGCAAATCGAATTGCACAGCACCAACGCTTCGGCGGCTGGCAAAACGATTGAGATGAAACCGGTCGAAACCGATGACTTGGTCGGCATCCAAAGCCCGCAACCGATTCCCGATGGAGACGAGGTCGCTGGTTCGGTCACCTACGGTCTCTACCACGGCATGAAGCTGACCTACCACGTCGAGCACTTGCCACAAGATGACACGAAATCTTGGCCCAGCGATCCTCGTCCAGATGCCGCTTTGCAAACGGTGATCACATCCGCAAAGAATGGCGACATCGAAGTTCAGTTGCTGCGTGATGGACAACCCTTGCCTGACACGGAAGTCAAACTGTTCTGCGAAGATGGACACGAAGCCGGTACCGAAACCACCAACAGCAACGGCCGCGTGTCGTTTTCTTCGGACATCGTCGAACCCGGTCTCAATTCGGTCATGGCGGGCGTGACCGACAAGAACGCCAAGGGGGAACTCGGTGGCGAGGAATACTCCAGCACGGCCGACTACCTGACCGCGTCGTTCCGAATCTCGTCGGATGCGGCGGCTGCCAAAAAGCAAACCGAATCACCCAAGGTGATCTCCGACAGCAACGTGTCGATCCAACCCTCGGGGCTGGCTGATTTGCCGGAGGAGCTGACCAGTTTCGGAGCCGCGTTCCTGAACGGAACGATCTATGCCTACGGCGGTCACACCGGCAGCGCTCACTCGTACTCGACCGAAGAACAATCCAATCGCTTGTGGGCTCTGGACACGACCGACCCCGATGCCAAATGGGAAACGATCGCGACCGGTCCTCGTCTACAAGGGTTGGCCTTGGTCGCTCACGGAGACCGACTGGTTCGGATCGGTGGCTTCACCGCCGTCAATGACGCCGGCGAAGAACACGACCTGCGATCACAATCCGCCGTCGCCAGTTTCGACCCAAAGACGAAATCCTGGGCCGAGCTTCCCTCGCTGCCCGAAGGTCGATCCTCACTGGATGCGGCTGTTCTCGGAGACACCGTTTACGTCTTCGGTGGATGGAGTTTGAACGGCGAGAGTGAAGACAGCACCTGGCACCAAACGGCTTGGTCGCTGGATCTGGCCAATCCCGATTCGGGATGGCAATCCGTCGCCACGCCCCCCTTCCAACGGCGAGCGATCAGCGCCGCCGCTCACGATGGCAAGCTGTTTGTCATTGGCGGCATGCGGTCCGAAGGCGGCCCGACCACCCGAGTCGATGTCTACGACCCGTCATCCAAAACCTGGTCGCTCGGACCCGCCCTTCCTGGGTCCGGAATGGCCGGTTTCGGATCCTCTGCTTTCGCGGCAGACGGTCGTCTGTACGTCACCACGCTGGACGGTTTTGTCCACCGTTTGGCCACCAGTGGAGAGACCTGGGAAACGGTCGCCAAGGTCGAACCGGCCCGGTTCTTTCACCGCATGCTTCCGGTCGCCAATGACCGCTTGGTGATGCTGGGTGGAGCCAACATGGAAGTCGGCAAATTCTCCTCCATCGACGCCATCCAGATCGGTGATTTGAAGTGAGCTGACCGGCTAAGGTCGGCTCATTCTCGCTGCCATTGCAGCCCTCCACCAAAGGAGGTCGTGCTGTTTTCAAGTGCCGTGCTCGCGAGGTTGAAATCACCCTCCTGAACGCAGTTGGGGAGGGGCGGAAAGCGAGCGTTCAGAGAGCTTTCCGGGGAGCGGCAATCCGCGCCGCATCCCATCCCTCACGTACGCCTGAACGGCGTCGCTCGACCTCTCCCCAAACTTCGTTTCGGGAGAGGTACGCCAACGCTGAAAACTGCAGTACCTCGTGAGCCCGAGAGGGCGTTTTTGGTGCAACGACGTCGCCGTTCAGTTCCACCCGAACGAACGACTTCTTCAGCGAACCTCCATCCATTGGTCAGAGGCGAGGGGCCATTGAGCGGAGCCGAGCGGCGACTACTCCGACGTCGACTCGGCGACCCAGCGAGCGTATCCCGGCGTCGATTTCTCAACTGGCAAAACGACGATCTGAGGCTCGTCGTAGGGATGGTTCTGGGCCAACCAATCGATCACCTGATCGGTCCGTTGACGAGTGGTTTTGATGACCACTCGAAACTCTTTTTCTGAACACGACTGGCCCTCCCAAACGTAGAGGCTGATGATCGGGGAATCGATCTGCACACAGGCCGCCAAACCGCCCTGCAGCAACCCCTTTGCGATCGCCTCTGCCTGCTCCGCTGACTGGACCGTCGACCACAAAACGGTCAGACGAGGGTCATCGGGCGTCTTCGAAACGAACTTTTTTGGATCGTTTTCAGATTCTTTTTTGGTGCTCATCACCCCTCGTTTTCACCCCTAAAACACCTGTGGATAACCTGTCATTTCACTGTCTGAAGTCTGTCTGAAAATGTCTGACTTTGAACAGCCCTGAACAAGCCACTGTCTGGGTGTGTTCGAAGTCGACCCAACTTCAGACATTTTCGAGACATTGAAACGACAGGTTATCCACAGTGGCCAAAGCAGTGTTTTCATCGTGTTTTGCAGTCTCAAACGCGTTTCGATCAACGCTTTCAGACATTCCGTGTCCACGCATTACGACGACGACGGTAATTAAATTAGTAAGTTTTGATAGCAAACATCCTGGGAAGAACCGCTCGAGCTGACATCCGGTTTCAGGCCGTGTTCGAATTGGGCTCTTCCGCGAAGCAGTCAGGGGATGCCAATCCGAGGTGATCGCGTTACAACTTGGACCGCCCTGAGCAACGTGTTTGCCGCGAAGCATGCGGGGCTCGGCCGGCCGTTGTCGGCGTTCCTGCTCCGTCTCTTTTTTCAATCGCTCCGATGAAGATCACCTGCCAACGAGACATCCTCGCCAACGCTTTCGTCCTCGCTGCATCGATTGCACCGAGCCGGTCGCCGAAGGAGATTTTGCAGAACGTCAAAGTGACCGCCGCGGGTGACAAGATCACGCTGATGGCGACCGACCAAGAGGTCGGAATTCGGTTGGACGTGACCGAAGGAATCGAAGTCGAAACAGAGGGCACGGCGCTGCTGCCAGTCGCTCGCACCGGGCCGATTCTGAGAGAGAGCAACGACGAAACGATCACCATCGAAACCGATGAAGCTGGCATCAAAATCTCGGGCAGCCGCAGCAAATTTCGCTTGCCCGGAAACAACCCCGATGAGTTCCCCAGCGTCCACGAATTCGACGAGTCGAAGTACCACCAAATCAGCACTCGCACCTTTCGCGAAATGCTCCGCCGAACCGTCTTTGCGACCGACTCCGAAAGCAGTCGATACGCCCTCGGTGGAGTGCTTCTGGAGATGGAAGAAAGTTCCGTCATCGCCGTCGGTACCGATGGCCGGCGACTGGCCCGCATGGAAGGCACCGGCGAATCGGTGGGTGGTCACGCGACCAGCGGCATGACCACCATCGTGCCAACGCGAGCGATCGGATTGATCGAGCGAGCCCTCAGCGAAAAGGACGATTTCGTCGAGGTCGCCTCTCGTGGAAACGACCTCTTGATCCGGACCCCGCGAGCGGTCATCAGCAGCCGATTGGTCGAGGGTCGTTATCCGAACTGGCGTCAGGTTTTGCCCCAACGCGAAAACGCGATCCAGATCGATGTGGTCGTCGGGCCCCTGTTCGCTGCCCTTCGCCAAGCCGCGATTGTGACCGACCTGGACAGCCGCGGAGTCGACTTCACCTTCGCCGATGGCACGCTGAAATTGGAAGCCAAAACCGCCGACTTGGGTGAATCGCAAATTGAGTTGCCAATCGCGTACGACGGCGAGCCGATCACGCTGACGATGGACCATCGTTACCTGGCCGATTTCTGCAAAGTGATGGACAACGAGTCGACCGTCGTGATGGAAATTGAATCGGCCAAGTCCCCTGCTCTGCTGCAGACCGACGACGGGTACGCCTACGTCATCATGCCGATGGCTCGTGATCGGTGATCGCCATGGGACAGCCGCCTTCATCATCCGGCGGTGAACCCAATCGCCGACCAACCGGTCGTGGTGGGAATTCGCCCAAGCGACTACCTCCCAAACTGGTCGAGGAGAAACCCAGTGGCCCGCGAAAAATCGGCAGCCTGATCTCTCAGTTGATGAGCCGACGCGGATACGCTTCCGTCGGGGCGGAGTCAGCTTTGACGGGGACCATCCAGTCGGCCGTCGATGCCTCGATCGCTTCTTCGTTTCGAGTTGGCAAATTGCAACGCGGTGTGCTGATGATCTACGCGATCGACAGCGTCGTGATGCAGGAACTGACCTTTCAAAAACGCCGCATTCTGAAAAAGCTGGCCAAGGAACACCCGCAAGCCAAAATCAAGGACCTGCGTTTCAAGGTCCAAGTGGAATAGTCCGATCGGTTTGGATGGTTTCAGCAATCACGGCCCGCAGCGTCAGCAAGGCCGCGGTCGCCAACGCCAACGAGCAAGTGACCAGTCTGGATCCGCTGAGAATCAGGATCGGCTGGCATCCTTGCATTTTCGAAATCTGATTGGGTACGTTGGTAGCACCGCCCTGCTTGTCTGCCACTCCCTTTGGATTCCCCCATGCTTTCCGCTCGCGTCATTCCCTGCCTCGATGTCCATGGCGGACGCGTTGTCAAAGGCACCAACTTTGTGAACTTGCGAGATGCCGGTGACCCCGTCGAAGTGGCTCGGCGTTACGAAGCTGAAGGGGCCGATGAGCTGGTGTTCCTGGACATAACGGCCAGCCACGAAGAACGAGCGATCCTGTTGGATGTCGTTCGCCGGACCGCTGAACAGGTCTTCATGCCGCTGACGGTTGGCGGCGGAGTGCGAACGGTCGAGGACGTGCGAGCGTTGCTATCAGCCGGTTGCGACAAAGTTTCGATCAATTCGGCGGCCGTCACCAATCCCGATTTCATCCGCCAAGCCGCCGATCGTTTCGGGCGACAATGCATCGTGGTCAACATCGATCCCAAACGAGTCCAGAAAGACGGCGAAGAATTTTGGGAGGTCCACATCAATGGCGGCCGCAAACCGACCGGACTGCAAGCAGTCGAGTGGGCCAAACGAGTCGAGGAGCTGGGAGCCGGCGAGATTGTCCTGACCAGCATGGACGCCGACGGAACCTGCGATGGCTACGACATTCCGATCACCTGGGCGGTCAGCGAAGCCGTCCGGATCCCTGTTGTCGCCAGCGGCGGTGCTGGAAACCCTGATCACCTCGTCGAAGCCATTCGCGATGGCAAAGCCGATGCGGTTTTGGCGGCCAGTATTTTCCACTTTGGGACCCACCCAATCGGGAAAACCAAGCAGCACATGGCCGAGGCCGGGATCCCCGTTCGAATGCCCGCGGAACCATTTGCCACATGACGGATCTTCAACGGTGCCTTGACCGTCTTGGCAGTGGGAAGGAACATGGCGGTTTCCGTTGCCGGAAGCAGCCTGCGAGCTTCCACCGTTTTCTTGAACCGAGTCGTTTACCGTGTCTGATGTGGTCCCCGTCCGTAACGCATTGATCAGTGTCAGCGACAAAATGGGGCTGGCAGATTTTGCCGCCGGATTGTCCGCCGCTGGAGTCACGATCTACAGCACCGGTGGGACTCGCGCCCATTTGGAACAATCTGGTATCGAGGTCGAAGACGTTGCCGAGTACACCGGTTTTCCGGAAATGCTCAATGGTCGCGTGAAAACGCTGCACCCGCGAATTTTCGCTGGCATCTTGGCTCGCCGCGACGTCGACGAGCACATGGACACCATCGCCGACCATGACATCGAGCCGTTTGATTTGGTCGTCGTGAACTTGTATCCCTTTGCCGCCACGGTCAGCCGGCCAGGCGCAACCCGCGAAGAGTGCATCGAACAGATTGACATCGGTGGTCCAAGCCTCGTTCGTGCCGCTGCAAAGAATCACGGCGATGTCGCGATCGCGACCAGCCCCGAGCAGTACAGCGAGATCCTCGACCAATTGGAAAATTCGGGCGGAACAACCGACGAGCTTCGTACCCAGCTCGCCGCCGAAGCATTTGACCACACCGCCGGTTACGACCGAGCCATTGCCGATTACATGCAAGGCGACGCCGTCGGAGGCGAATTTCCAGCCACCGTGCACGTGTCGCTGCGACGCAAAACCCAATTGCGATACGGCGAGAACCCGCACCAACGCGCCGCGTTGTATTCCGATTCATCGGATCGATCCGCGAACTTGGTTTCGGCCCGCCAAATCAGCGGCAAGGAGTTGTCTTACAACAACCTGCTCGACCTCGACGCGGCACTCGACATCGCTCGCGGTTTTGCGGAACCTGCCGCCTCGGTGATCAAACACAACAACCCCTGTGGAGCAGCCACCGGGGACACTTTGTCCGACGCGGTCGATAAAGCCATGGCGGGTGACCCACTCTCGGCCTTTGGTTCCGTCATCGGTATGAACCGAACGCTTGATGAAGCCACCGCCGAATTCCTCTGCCAGCCCGGCTTGTTCATCGAAGCCATCGTGGCGCCCGACTTCGAAGCTGGCGCGGTGGGACTGCTGACGACCAAACCACGTTGGAAAGACAACGTTCGATTGATGCAAGTCGGTCGTTTGGACGAACCCGCTCGCAAAGTCGCACGCCGATTCATCAGCGGCGGCATGTTGGTGCAAGACGCCGACCGGATGGTCAGCTCGCCTCTGCAGTGGAACACCGTCACCGAAACGCCCGTCGACGATGACTTGTGGGACGACATTTCCTTTGGATGGGAAATGGTTCGTCACGTGAAGAGCAACGCGATTGTGTTGGCGAAAGACACGGCGTTGATCGGCGTGGGTGCGGGTCAAATGAGCCGCGTTGACAGCGTCGAAATCTCGATCAAGAAGGCTGGCGAGCGTTCCGATGGGGCGATTCTCGCCTCCGACGCATTCTTCCCTTTCCCCGATTCCATCGAAGCGGCCGCCAAAGCGGGCGTGCTGGCAATCATTCAACCCGGCGGTTCACGTCGAGATGACGAAGTGATTGCCGCCTGCGACGAGCACGAAATCGCGATGGTCTTCACCGGTCGTCGTCACTTCAAACACTGATTGACCGGTAGCATTGCGATGACGATTCTCGACGACATCCTGGTCAAAACTCGCCAAGTCATCGCGCGTGATCAAGCTTCCGTGCCCGCCGCGGAACTCATCGCGGCGGCGAAGGATCTTCCCGCGTGCCGCGACTTTCACGGCTCGCTCGCGGCAACCGATCAAGTTCGCTTGATCGCCGAAGTCAAACGAGCCAGCCCGTCCGCGGGACTGATTCGCGAAGACTTTGACCCACCGACAATCGCCAAGTCGTACGAAGACGGAGGAGCCGCTTGCATCAGCGTGCTCACCGACGAACCGTTCTTCCAAGGCTCATTGGACTTTCTTCGGGCCGTTCGTTCGGCGGTTGATTTGCCAATCCTTCGCAAGGACTTCATTATCGATCCCTATCAACTGCTGCAGGCCCGCGTCGCCGGTGCCGACGCGGTGTTGTTGATCGCCGAATGTCTCTCGCCTCAGCAATTGATCGAGATGGATGAGCAAGCCGCTGAGTTGGGCCTGCAAACGCTGATCGAACTGTACGAACCCGAGAACTTGGCTCCGGTTCTGGCAACCAAGACCCGGTTGGTTGGAATCAACAACCGAGACCTGCGAACCTTCGAAACTGATCTGCAACACTGCGTCCGCATGGCCGCCGGCATTCCGTCGGATCGATTGGTGGTCGGTGAAAGCGGCATCCGAACCGCGGCCGACGTCGCGATGCTGAAAGCCGGCGGCATCAAAGCCATCCTGGTTGGCGAATCTCTGATGCGCCAGCCCGACATCACGATCGCTACCAAAGCACTGCTCGCCAACTGAGCCGGTCGTGGATCAAGGCGGGTGGGTCTCGGGGCTCTCTCGGTGCTATTCACGCGCATTCGCCCCGGAGGATGTCGATTTTAATACAGACGCATCTGTCCGTAGCGGAAGTCGCCAAGACTTTCGCCGAATAACGGTGCAGGCCGAAACTCTTGGCGAGTTCCGCTACCTCACTCATTGAATCGACGCCCCGGAGGGGGCCGTCATGGATGTGCGGTCTGAAGGCACCATCCTTTGCTGCTTCGTCTGGCAGCAGTGGCTATGATGGTGGGGATCCCGCCGGTTCCTTCGTCGACAATGGAACCCTGACACTCCCTCCCCGCCCAAGGCAAGTCATGTCATTCAGATGCGCTCTCCCAATTCCTTGCCGTAGGTCCGTCGTCCTTGGCCTCGCCGCTTTGCTGACGTTGCTCGGTCGCCCTGGTTTGGCCGCTGAGTCGTCCGATACATCCGAGAAACCCAACGTCATCGTGATCTTCACCGATGACCAGGGTTACAACGATTTGGGTTGCTTTGGTTCGCCCAATATCAAAACACCCAACCTCGATCGCTTGGCCAGTGAAGGACGTCGCTACACCAGTTTCTACTCGGCTTGCTCGGTGTGTTCGCCCTCGCGAGCAGCTCTCCTGACAGGCTGCTATCCCAAACGAGTTGGATTGCATCAGCATGTCCTCTTCCCTCAAAGCAAACATGGGTTGCATCCCGATGAAGTCACGATTGCTGACCATTTGAAGTCGGCGGGTTACGCCACCGCTTGCGTTGGCAAATGGCACCTTGGTCACCACAAGGAAACGCTGCCGACATCCAACGGTTTCGATTCTTACTATGGGATTCCGTATTCCAACGACATGAATCATCCCGACAACAAACGAATTGGAAAATTGCCGTCCGATGAACGTTGGAAGGATCAGTCTTCCGCGGTCACGTTTTGGAACACACCGTTGGTGCAAGACAAAGAGATCATCGAATTGCCGGTTGATCAACGAACCATCACGCGTCGGTACACGGATCGTGCCATCGAGTTTGTCGAAGCAAACCAAGACAAACCGTTCTTCTTGTACATGCCTCATTCCATGCCACACATTCCTTTGTATGTGCCCGAGGATGTCTACGATCCCGATCCACAGAACGCATACAAATGCGTCATCGAACACATCGACGCCGAAGTCGGACGCTTGGTCCAAACCGTTCGTGACCTTGGTTTGTCAAAAAAGACATTGATCGTTTACACCAGTGACAATGGCCCTTGGTTGCAATTCAAAAACCACGGTGGCAGTGCCGGACCCCTGCGAGCCGGCAAAGGAACCACCTTTGAAGGCGGCCAGCGAGTGCCTTGCATCATGTGGGCACCAGGACGCATTCCCGCGGGAACGTCCAGCAACGCATTTGCCACCAACATGGACCTGCTTCCCACCATCGCTTCGGTCACGGGCGTCGCACTGAAGAACGATCGAAAGATTGATGGGGTGGATTTGACATCCACTTTCACCTCGAACGAATCGGCTCGCGATGAATTCGTTTTCTACTCGGCTCATGGTGCTCTCGAAGGCATCCGGATCGGGGTCTGGAAGTATCTGCGGAAGGTTCCTCGTCGCGGAAAGAACGCCAAGGGACCTGCTCCAGAACCGGAAGTCTTTCTCTTTCATCTTTCCGAAGACATTGGTGAGAAGAACAACCTTGCAGAGCAAGACCCGGAACGAGTTCAGAGAATGCATGCTCGGATGGAAGAACTGAATGAAGAAATCACAGCGAATGCTCGCCTTGTTTGGCGAAAGAAGGTGAACTCATGATTCGGTTGTTATTTTCGCTATCGGTCTTTGTTGTCTCGCTTTCCTTGATGGGAAAAGCTGCGACAGCGAATGAACAGCCAAACTTGGTGTTTGTGATCGCGGACGATTGCACCTTTCGGGATATTGGTTGCTACGGTGGCCAAGCCCACACACCACGCATTGATGCGTTGGCGGAAGAAGGCATGCGGTTCACGCGTTGTTTCCAATCCGTCGCGATGTGTTCGCCGACTCGGCACAGCATTTACTGTGGCCAATACCCCGTGAAATCCGGTGCCTATCCCAATCACACATTTGTTCCCGAGGGAACCGCGAGCGTGGTTCAGTTCCTGCAGCCACTGGGTTACCAAGTCGCACAGAGTGGAAAAAAACACATCGCCCCGCCGTCGGTTTTCAGTTGGGAACAGCTGCCCGGCAAATCCAATCCCAACTTTGATGCCGTCGAAGAGTTCGTGAAAGCGTGCTCCGAAACCGAGCAACCGTTCTGCTTGTTTTTGTGTTCCAACGAACCTCACACACCTTGGAACAAAGGCGACGCCTCGCGGTACGACCCGGCAGCCCTCAAGCTGCCGCCATACATCCTGGACACGCCCGAAACTCGCGATGGGATGTCTCGCTACCTGGCTGAGATCACCTACTTTGATTCGCAGGTGGGAGAGGCCATCGATTTGTTGGACCAATACAACGTGGCCGACAACACGATGCTGATCGTGGTCAGCGAACAAGGCAATTCGATGCCCTTTGCGAAATGGACTTGTTATGACAGCGGTCTGCAATCGGGTTGCATCGTTCGTTGGCCGGGACATGTCGAAGCCGGATCGACCAACGATGCCATGATCGAGTACATCGACTTTCTTCCGACATGGATCGAGGTGGCCGGTGGTGATCTCAATTCCGAGATGGCAGCGAAACTGGACGGCAAAAGTTTGCTACCTGTTTTGGCTGGCAAACAAACTCATAAAGACCTGGTGTTTGGGGAGATGACCACACGAGGAATCAACAACGGCTCCGAGTACTACGGCATTCGGAGCGTGCGATCGGAACGCTACAAATACATCTGGAACTTCACTCCCCACGTGACGTTTCAAAATGCTTGCACGAGTTCGAAAGAGTTTGTCAGTTGGAAACGCGAAGCGGAAGCAGGAAACGCGAAAGCGATCGAGTTGGTCAAACGTTACACGCAGCGTCCCGAGATCGAGTTCTACGATCTCGCCGAAGATCCATTGGAAATGAACAACCTCGCCAACGACCCAGCGCATCAAGCCACCATGCGATCGTTGCGAAACGAGCTCGATCAATGGATGCAACACTGCGGTGACCAAGGCCAAGCAACCGAACTGGACGCCCTTAACCATATGAAACGAGGCCAACCCAAACGGACGAAAAAGCGGGCATCAAAATGATCGGCGCTCGCAAACTCGCGATTCCTTCGGCTCTCGATTGAGTTGGCTTGGTGTCGTACAACCTGCTCCCCGAAGACGAATTCGCGGACAGCGATCAGAGTTTGCAACGCAAGAAGGCCGAGGCTCAAACCAGGGAACTGAGTCAAAAACAAGATGAAACCGTTCAGCGATGGAATCCGCAGACGCTGGATGGCCTGTGTGGTTGGTGACTCCTACCCCAACACGCACATCCAGTCGCGGAGCAACGGCAGCCGAAAGCCTTGGGTTTTCAACCCCGTCGAACACACCCGTTAACCTGGCCCGGTGGCACTCCCATCGGTCCACTCCCAAGCCCCAACCGGTCGGCAGAAGGGAATCGCCTCTGTCACCCCTTTGGGGTTTTGTTTTTGTGTGGGCATTCACGGTACGGGGCCTGACGGCCCCGGCAATGGCTCTGTCGACCCTTCGGGCCTTGCTTTGTGGCCGGTTGCGCTGGTCTCGGTGAAGGACATCCATCTGACTTTGATCGACAAGCGTTGTCGAGTGCACTTATCGAGCGACTGAAACTGCCAGTTCCCATGACTTCTGATTGTTGCAATCAGTGATTAATTTGCCTCCGCCGCAGCGGCTTCCAACTCGTCGTAGAAGCGGCGTGAGATGCGGTGGAAGGCGAGGCCTTGCCACTCGGCGGCTTGGCGGGCAGGGATCAATCCGATGATCGATGGTTCTTCGTAGAGCGAATGCAGAGTGCTTTCAATCAATGGATCGGGAGCCGTGTCTCGGCAGACCAGGAACGCAGTGGTTCCGACCGTGTGGATGCCCGACGCTGGGACGCTGGATCCGGAGTAGGCGTCGGCGGTGATCGTCATCGCGTGCAGCGTTGGATGTTGCAGGGCGATCGACACTCCATCTGGCAGCGGCAACAAATGCCAGTTTTGCTCGGTCAACATTCGTGTGACCAGATCGCTGCCCACTCCAATGCAAACGATCGCAGCCTCGGCAGAAACCTCAGGATTGGTTTCTTGAAGTGTCTCCCAAGGCATCTCGACTCGCGGTGAAACAGCCTCGGTCAATGCAAGTGACTCCAGCACCATTTCGGCCGCTCGCCGTGAACCGCTGCCATGTGGCCCCACAGCAATGCGCTGTCCGGACAGGTCTTCGACCGAATCGATTTCACTGTCGTCACGAATCAAGATGTGGACGGCTTCGTAGAACAACGGTGCCACCACACGAAGGGTTTCTCCGTTGACCGCTGTGGCTTGAATTGGGGCCAGTTCGAATTCGCCGGCCAACAAACGTTCGCGATTGTCCCAGGTGCCGTTTGTCTCCATGACCTCGCAAGGCACCGATGTGCGTGCTTGCAAGTCCTGGGACAACTCTTCGGAGACGCGGTTGTAGAGGCCGCCCGGAAGCCCTCCCGCAATTAGAATTCGTGTGGGCATCGCGTTGTTGAGACGCTGTTGCCATATCAACCCGGCCAACAAC
>NZ_JBICHO010000326.1:0-4714 GCF_043100905.1 Rhodopirellula sp. JB055
TGTAAACGTCCGTGATCAGATCTTTGGTTTCGGTCGTTTCCGGATCGTTGCGATAGATTTCACATCCGATCGCTTTGGCCATCTTCAGTTTTTTGTAGCGGATGTATTGGATCCCGCCCGACCACGCGTTGCCAAGATGAGCGTAGTCACCGACATGCCGGACCAATAGAAACTTGCCGGCCGGAACCGTGTCCGCAACACAGCCCTCCGGCACGGGTGTGCCAGCATCGGCCAGATAACCCGCGGTGTAATCGAACCATCGTTTGCGAAGGTCCGAGGTCGTGTGATACAGGCTGGCCCATTCATGAACGCGTTCGTCGTCCGCGTTGTAGTGTGGCTTGACTCGTTCCAACGTCTCAGTCATGTGACAACCAATGTCGTCCATCGTGCAACCGCCACGCTGACCGATGATCATGCGGTCGGGCTCGTTGACCACGCCCTTGATTTCAAGATCTGAAAGCACCTCACCGGTTTCGACGAACTGCTTGAACATCAGCAACCCGCGTTCGTAATCCATGCCCACGAACGTTTCCATCATCGATCGCATCCAAAACAAGAACCACGGCAACTTGCCGCGCATGTGCCAAGTGATCTTGGATCCCGGTCGACCATCCGTCATCACAGGATGAATTTCGAACTCCACTTTGGACTGCGACTTAAACGGCTTGATGAAAGCCAGATCGGCTTGGACCGAAGAGTTTGCCGATCGACTCTGCGGAGCCTGAAGTTCGCGGTGGGTCATCGAACCCTCTCCAACCAGCTCCCCCTTCCAGTGATACGTCGCTCCCAATTCATTTGACGGATCACTGACGGTCACCTCCGCATCAGGATCGACTTGCAACCAAGGCGACCAGCGGGTCCAAGTCGAGTAGTCCCTGACCGCGTCATAAACATCACGTGTATCAGCGTCGATGGTTTGGGAGCGTTGAATATGAAACGCGGGCATGGTGAGTTCGTCCCTTCGAAGTGACAAGCGGAACAGTGTCGTAAATCCTAACAAAAACCTGCGGGAACAACGCCGCGCCGCCACGACCGCTCAATGTTCACCCAGCCATTCCAACCCCACCAGCACCGTCCGTTTGTGCGAAACGACGGGCCTGTCCAACACCACCCCTTCTTAGGGAGACGCATGCACCCAGCTCAATCTGCACACCGAGCGGTTTCGCTAAGTCTACACGCTGCAGCGGCAGTTGGATTCGGTCAGCCGGCGTGCGTCGCCCAAAGTTGACGCTTCAGCAGGCTTCGAATGCCCAGCCCGCCAAGCTACACTGGCTCTTTCGCTCGTGGGCAAGCACGGCTCTGATGGACGAGCGAAACCAAAAGGCCAAACAAGAAGTTTGGGAAAAGAGCCAGTCGCTCTCACGCGAGACGATGCCCCGTAATCGCATAGCGAATAACGATTCTCCTCGAATGGAGCGACTGGCTTCCGGAAAATAGCGAGCGACGGAAACCCGTGTGCGCAAATGATGCGCAATTGGGATGATTTTCAGACAGAAACACTGGTGATTGAATGGCTCAAGCCAACGCCCAACTTAGAGAAGTTCGTCAAAGTTTAGGGTTGTCGCAGTTGCAACTCGCGGCGCGGGCAGGCGTCTCGTCGCGAACCGTCCAGTTCGCCGAATCCGGTCAAAACGTTTCCACCAGCACGATGCGTCGTATCGCTGACGCTCTGGGGATGGAACCGGATCAACTCGTCCGGATCGATCCTGGCACCGGCCAAGACGCGTTCGCGGACTTGCCTTGGTCCATCGCAGACCGATTCCGAAAAAACCGTCGTTTCGACCAAGGCAGCATGTGCCGCAATGAAGCGGAGGTCGTCGAAATCGTTCGGCAACTGCGTGAAAACTTCAGCGTCCAAATTCAAAAGTGGGGCCCCACACAAAACCAACAGCAAGCGTTGCAGCGAGACAAAGCAATCGACGAGGTGTACTTTCGTTATGAACAACGATACGTCGAATTGTGGCGTCGAAACCCGGGATGCATTCGCTTGGATCGATTCGAAGACACGATCGGTGGAGTCAGCATCGCACTGCCATTGACCACAGAATCCTTCCGCGCGTTCCAGGCTGGCGACCTGGCTTGGCTGGATATCTCCGCTGACGATCTGGTGGATCAATCCCAGCACTTGTTGCTCGATTCCGTCACCGAGTTCACCAACCAGTGTCGCCGCCCATGGTACAAGGTCACCGAGTCACTCAGCTTAGTGGCATTCACTCAAGTCGCGGCGTTGGCAATGCACCCCAGCCGGTCTGACTTCGAAATGGTTTCGTTCTCCGCCAGCCCATTGAACGAACGAAGGTTGTGCACGATCGGGTTCGTCCCCGAACCATCCTTTGAGCCCGAATTCAGTCACCCGATCTTCTGGTTTGGAGAAGATTCCCGCATCTTGACCAAAGAGGAATACTCGAACTGGTCCACCTTCAAGCACTTCACGACACTGATCAAATCCGTTGACAAGGCATCGCTTCGCCGGCGAATGTTTCGCAACCTGCTGTCGATGGTCAAGCTGCTGCAGCGACCTGCGAAGAGTTCATTTGCTCGCCGGGCTGCGTGAACGCGGCCGAGTTCCACTTTGGCTTTTCCATCCATGACATGCCGCTTCGCGCCATGAACTGGTAGTGATCCACGGACTGGCACGGAACTCCGGTTGGCAAACAAGTCATCGCCGACCAACTCACCCTGTTAGCCGTTGACTCACTGAATGATCGTCCAGCACGTTGCTGAAGCTCGATGACGTTGCCACGTTCACTCCAGTACCCGGTGTGTTTTAGCCAGTCTTCTGGTTGCCACTGTTCCAGCCATTGCAGTGCCCCCTCGCAATAAAGCGACGGGTTACCGTGAATGCGATAGCCGTCCGCATGTGATTCGATGCGATCGTGGTTTTCCAATTCCGCTTCACCAAAACGAATCCGCTCGCTCACCTTGGC
The DNA here is from genome assembly GCF_043100905.1 of Rhodopirellula sp. JB055. Lineage (NCBI taxonomy): Bacteria > Pseudomonadati > Planctomycetota > Planctomycetia > Pirellulales > Pirellulaceae > Rhodopirellula > Rhodopirellula sp. JB055. The sequence continues at coordinate 2,928 of NZ_JBICHO010000326.1, forward strand.
ATCCTCCCCGCCCCGGTGTCGCTCCCCGTTCAATTCCAACCTCGGGTCGATCAACTCGTAGATCGGCCGCGAATCCTGATCGCGATGCATCGACGCCAACAGCGTGTGATCCAGTTCCGCCACGCCGTAAGCCTGCAACACCGACAGACGACAACCTCGCTCGGCCAACCATCCATCCACGCTCCGCTGCAACGAAGCCGGCAAGTGGTACCCGCCCGTCGCCCAAAGCAGTTCGCTGGGCCAATCCATTTGAGTATCCAAAGCCTGGATCAACAGATCTGCTCCTGCCAAAGGCTGAGCGACAAAGACCACCCGGCGTTTCTCAACTGCGGCCAATCGCAAGGCCCGAATGCAGGTGGGCGGGTGCAAGTATGTGATGACCCGAGTCATCGATTCCATCCCGCCCAGGGATGCTGGGTAGGCGTCCACCACCAACGACTGCGATGGGTCAACAAAAAATGGTTGGAGCGCCGGGAAGGTGCTCACCAGACGCTGCATCTTTTCTGCAGGCTGCCCGCTGTCGATGACTCGAAACTTATAGGGATCCAGCGACGTGGATCCGGCGGAGTAAGAAAGGATTTTGCCGTTCATGCCACCGCCGCCAATCGCAACGAACTGGCCTTGGAAACCACACCGGTTTGAGCAAACGATCCGCAGCACCGCTCGACCAGCGATAGCTGATTCATCTGTTTGTCGACGCCGGCGAACAAGTCCTGGCAATACGAACGCTGACTCGGATCCACGGCCATCAACAACACATTGCTCTGTGTGCACAACTCCGGGTGAACGAAGTCAAACCCAGGCAGGTAGGAAAATCCGATGCGACGGTAAAATGCTTGCATGCGAACGTCTGCGTTGACGACTGAGACCCGCTTCCCCATGCTCAATTGATCTTCCCAGGCTCGACGCACCAGTGTTCGCAGAGCTTGAATGGGCGTGCTCGGGCCACGTCGAATCCGCAACTTGCAAGTCGCGATCAATTCCTGGCAATGCTGTTCCAACAGGACCGCTGGATAGTGGTCCTCACAATCCAGTCGGCCATTCGCGGCCGCCTGCACCGTCAGCGCCCCAAGCGGTTGACCTTGCCACTTCAAAAGGTAGTGGTGGCTGTACTCGTCGTAGCGATAGACGGTCTGCTCAGATCCGTCCCGACGGATCTCCTGAATCAGGTCAAACAACGGGTCGGTTGTTCCCAAGCAATGCAACACATCCATGTGTCGGTTCCAACATTTCAAAGTAAGCGACGGCTCTTCCCTCACAGGCGAAGAAAGTCATCCGACGTGTGTCACTAACAACCCTTTCATCAATCCAGCAACGTGAAAATTTGTCACCACTCATTTGCGCATCACGACCAAGGAACACCTCCCCTTCCTCACCAAGCGTCCTTGAATCGAACGCCCCGTCCCCATGGCCATGAAGCACACCCCGCCGCAGGACCAACGTCATTTTCGGATGCCGCCTTCCGGTGGATTTCCACATGCCGCCCCCTTCATGAAACGAAGTTTGGTGAGAGGTCGAGCGACGCCTCCCTCTGAGTCGTTGATTCATTGAACGAAGACTCCCCCCTCCCTGTGGGGAGGGCGTGCATTTTTTAATGCCGTGCTTGCCAAACACTTATCATCACCCTCCCCTGGGAGGGTCGAGCGAAGCGAGGGGAGGGTCGAGCATTGGATCCAGCACGCAACCCTCCACAGACGACGGGGGCAGCCCCCCCCCCCTTTTTCCAAGGGGGAGCAAATTAAAACGAGCACGAGCACGAGCACGAGCACGAGCACGAGCACGAGCAC
>NZ_JBICHO010000327.1:0-6363 GCF_043100905.1 Rhodopirellula sp. JB055
TCTCAAATGACCATCCGCAGCCGCGCCGAAGGCCAAGACGGCGGGTGCCAAATCGACATTCGCGGGGGAGTGATTGAAACACCTGGCCCGTGCGGCTGTCCGGTCGGCACGGTGATCGAAGTTCGAAACTTGTTTTTCAACACGCCGGTTCGTCGAAAATTTCTGAAGACCCCGCAAACCGAACGCGGGCACATCGTCGAAGCCTTCACGCGTTTGGCCCTTGCCAACCCGAAGGTTCACTTTGTCCTGCGCAACGGCGACAAGGAGATGTTCGACCTCTTGCCGACGACGCGTTGGGCGGATCGCATCGAGTCTTTCTTTGGAACCGAAATTTCCGAAGCGTTGATTCCAATCGAGAACCAAGACGAAACCGTTCAGATCACCGGTTATGCCTGCGACCCATCGGTCAGCCGAGGCAACAACCGAATGCAGTACCTGTTTCTCAACGGTCGGCACATCCGAGACCGAGCCCTGCAACATGCGTTGGGGGAAGCTTACCGAGGCATGTTGATGGTCGGCCGCCATCCGGTTTGCTTCCTGCGAATGCAAATGCCAGCAGACATGATCGATGTCAACGTGCACCCCGCAAAACTGGAAGTTCGATTCACCGACAGCGGACGAGTGTACAGCCGATTGCTACAAACGCTCCGCCAGCGTTTTCTTTCCACCGACATGACTCATCGTGTGGGCTCCAACCCGGTCCCCGCACCGATGAGCGAAGAGGAACAACGCCAGACCGCTCCCGAATCGGTCATGGGCATGCGTCCCAATGAGGTCGACCAACAACGTCAGTCCGTGATTGAATGGGCCCGAACCGGTGGATCTCCACCGGGAGCTTACGCGACGTCCAATACTCAGATGCTGGGCGGAACAAGCGGCACGCCGGAATTTCGACCGTTCGGTGATTCCAATTCCATTGGCCATGGCTCGCACGCCTCCACAGGCATGGCAGCCCCGTCCGCGCCGCTCGGTTCGCCGAACACCTGGTCACCGGGATCCGCCGCCGGTGTCGATTCACATCGTCCATCGACAGCCGCCGAGGGCATTGAGATGACGCCGTGGGATGGCGACAACTCAGGTAGTTCCAACGCGAATGATCCAGGAACAGCCGGCTCGTCACACGATGCAGCTCAGGCCACCGGTGTTCCCACACCCAGCGTGAGTCACCTTGGATTTCAGGTGCATCAGCGTTATCTCGTCACGCAAGACGAGAAAGGCATGGTTGTGATCGATCAACACGCTCTGCACGAACGTGTGCTCTACGAACGAGTCTGCCAAAAAGTGCTTCACGAAAACGCTTCTTTGGAAGCCCAACAGTTGTTGGTTCCAGAACCCGTTTCGCTGACTCCGGCCGAGCGAGCTGCGGCTCTCGAGGTGAAGGACACGCTCAGCCGAATCGGACTGGAGATCGAGGACTTTGGCGGCGAAACGATTTTGATCCAGTCTTACCCAGCGATGCTGCCCAACAAGCCGCCTGCCGAGATGTTGCGAACGGTTTTGGAATCCGTGATGGGCGCTGGCCGAGATCCCAACCCGAAGGATTTGCTGAATCACTTGCTCAGCACGGTTGCATGCAAAGCTGCCGTGAAAGCGGGCGATCCGCTGTCGCCGGAAGAGATCACCAGCTTGCTGGAACAGAAGGATTTGTACCAAGAAACGCATCACTGCCCACATGGTCGGCCAACGGCGTTGTTCTTCAGCCGCGATGAACTGGACCGAATGTTTGGTCGACTGGGCCCGCGTGGTAAAGCCTCGGTGTCGTCATGACGGACGCGAATCACCCGCGTCCCAAGCTGGCGATCACGATGGGGGACGCCGCTGGCATTGGCCCCGAAATCTCGCTCAGAGTATGGGACTCACCGGAAGTCCAATCGCAGGGTTACCCGCTGCTGTTTGGAGACGCGGCGATCTACCAACGGGCCGCGAAAAAGCTGGGCTGTGATTGCCCCGGCACGATCTCGCTGGCCGAATTTCTGGACATGCCAAAACAATCGATACCAAGCAACGCACCGCGCGGGGTGATCGTCGATTGCGGGAAACTCACTGCAGAAGAGCTCGATGGCTTCACGCCAGGAAAATTCAGTGCCGCGACCGGGCGAGCCTCCTATCAATCCGTCACCGACGCGATTGACGCAGCGGTATCGGGTCACGTCGACGCGATTGTAACGGGGCCCATCCAGAAGGAAGCTTGGCATCAAGCCGGGATCGATTTTCCCGGCCATACCGAGTTGTTGGCGGATCGAGCGGGCAGGGCAGCGCACGGCGAACCAGCAGACGTTCGCATGATGCTGGCCAGCGACACGATCGCGTGCGTTCTTGAAACGATCCACATTCCGCTGGCCGATGTCGCCACGCAGCTCAAGACCGAATCGCTAACACGGACGATCAACTTGGCGGGCGAAACGGTGCAACGCCGCAACCAAAATCGCGGTAGTTTGCTGCCGCCTCGCATCGCTGTTTGTGGCCTGAATCCACATGCGGGTGAAAACGGATTGTTTAGCCACCAAGAAGAAGAACAAATCATCCTGCCCGCGATTGAGGCTGCGAGGCAATCAGGATGGACGATCGAAGGACCGCTATCGCCCGACACCGCCTTCACGCCCGCGATGCGAGAACGAATCGACATTTACGTTTGCATGTATCACGACCAAGGATTGATTCCTTTGAAAGCGTTGTCGTTTGACGACGCGGTCAACGTCACGCTTGGATTGCCCATCATTCGCACCAGCGTCGACCACGGGACGGCCATGGACCTGGCTTGGCAAGGAAAAGCCAGCATCAATAGCATGTTGGCAGCGGTACGATGGGCGGTGCCGTGACGACAGGGGAGTCATGCCTGGAACAGCAAATCCAGCCCACTCGGTCTTCGATAGCATGGAGCTGGCTGGCCCTGATGGGCGTGTGCTTTTTGTACGCTGGCGACGCCGCTCCGGCGGTCAACGAAGCTCATTACTTAGTCAAAGCGAAAAACTTCTGGCAACCCGATTGGTGTGCCAACGATCTTTTTGCGTCCTCCGGCAAAGCCCACGCTACCTACTACGGGTTGTTTGGTTGGCCAACTCAATTTGTCTCGCTCAATACCACCGCTTGGTTGGGGCGGATCGTTGGTTGGTCGATCCTGGCGGCAGGCTTGCTTCGACTGACTCAAGCGATGCGGATGCCACCGATCAGCAGCGTGTGGGTCATGATCTTGTGGATTCTAGGAATCCAGCACGGGAATTTAGCCGGCGAGTGGGTCGTGGGTGGAATTGAAGCGAAGGTTCCCGCCTACGGCTTGGTGCTCTTCGGGTTGGCCGACATTGCCCAGCGGCGCTGGTCGCGAGGTTGGGTTTGGTTGGGTGCTGCGGCCGGGTTTCATGTGCTAACCGGAGGCTGGTCCGTGGTCGCTGCCGCGTTCGCATATTGGATCACCGAGCGTGGCCCCCAACGTTGGCGGGTCTCCGAATTGGCAGGCGAACGAGCGAGCGAGAGTGCCCGCTCTATCCCCGCCTTCTTCAGCCGAGGTTTGTTCCTTGGAGGAGCCCTGTCCCTGTTTGGGTTGGTTCCCGCTGCCGCGATGTCCTGGGGTGCCACCGAGGCCGAGCAGATTTCGGCGGCTCGGATTTACGCTTACTTTCGGATCTCGCACCATTTGATGCCCGCGGCTTTCCACTGGGATTGGTACATCCGCCATTCTGTGCTGACGCTGGTTTGCCTCGCGGGACTGTTCACCGCGTGGCGGAAATCTTCCGAAAACCAATGTAACGGCGCGTCCAGCGGAAACTTGCCTGCAACCGATTCCGTTCATGACGGTCTGCAGCGAGCCATCGGTTTCCGCATTCTGGGCGGCTTCGCTGTTGGCGCAATGGGGATCAGCCTGACTGGATTGCTGATTGGAATGCTCCCAGCGTTTTACCCGGATCAAGCCGCGAAGCTGCTTCGGTTTTACTGGTTCCGCTTGGCCGATGCGGTCACCCCGCTCGCCTTGGCATTTCTGGTGGTCCATTTTTATCTGGCCAAACCAATCTTTTCGAAAGAAAATGCCAGCGTCTCGCGTTCACCGGTTCGCCCGATCACCTGGCTCGGCGGGCTGGGAATGGTGTTGGCGATGGGATTTTTCGCTCAAGCCTGTTGGGAGCGGATGCAGACGGGGGTTCCGGTCTCGGTCAGCAATCGTTTGCTGGGGCTGAATTCCGATGCGGGATACGCCGAGCAGCGACAAACGCTGGAAGATTGGATCGACGTCTGCCAATTCATTCGGGCCAGCACCCCAGACGACGCAGTTTTACTCACGCCGCGGCATCAACAGACGTTCAAATGGTACGCTCACCGGGCGGAGGTCGTAAACTGGAAAGACACGCCTCAAAACGCGGTCGCGTTGCGAGAGTGGGCCAAGCGTTTCCTCGAGGTGTACCCGAAGCGACTTTCGGCCATGCGAGTCACCATTCGCTACGACGAGTTGCGATCCATGCGGGCGAAATATGGGTGTGAATGGATTGTGGTGGACCGCCGAGTTGTGGGCCCTGAATTGCCTCTGGTACAGATTTATCCTGCTTCGAGCCAGCGAAATTCGACCTACGCCGTGTATGAACTCCCTTGACCAAGCGTCCATTTGGCTTTTTGCGAAGAAATTCAGCCAAGAATTTTGTGGGGAGGCCAATTTTGGCCCAATTCCGTCTTGTCGCCCGTTCGCGGATCGGTACACTCTCCCTTCCTCATCGCAAGGCCGATCGATCGGTTGACGCATGGGGTGAACTTGAGCTGGCCAACGTAGCTCAGTTGGCAGAGCAGCTGATTTGTAATCAGCCGGTCGTGGGTTCGAATCCCTCCGTTGGCTCTTGCAAAATCGTTTCAGCGCCGACGGCGATTGAACCGAACAACAGACAACCGAAACAGTTTGCCAATCAAGTTCAAGAAAATTGAACCCAACGCAGACGAAACGTAGACAAGAAGAACACAGAAGAAAACAAAAAGAAGATCGATTCGGGTGCCATCGCACTTAACACGTGGTGCCAATGCACCACAACAAGGTGCCGCGGCACCGAGAAGAGAAGACATTTGAATCAGAAGCCACACTTTTGATTCAAACAGAAGATTTGGGGGTTTGCCCGAGTGGTTAAAGGGGGCGGACTGTAAATCCGCTGGCTATGCCTACATTGGTTCGAATCCAATAGCCCCCATTTCGAAAACGACTGACAATCCATCCGGCAAATGACCTTACCCAAGGTTGCTTGCCAGGAACGAATGTTGGCCCTTTTCAATTGCGGGTGTAGCTCAATGGTAGAGCAGCAGCCTTCCAAGCTGAATACGAGGGTTCGATTCCCTTCACCCGCTTAAAACGAAAGCTACTAGTGACTTGCGGCTCCTGGTCGAGTCAGACGCGTGGGCAACGCCCGGGCTTCTGATCGGTAACAACAGTGCCGTTCGCTAGCAGTTTTTTTTTGCTGCTGTAGCTCAGGGGTAGAGCGCCTCCTTGGTAAGGATGAGGTCATGGGTTCAAATCCCATCAGCAGCTCTCCGGTCGTCCGGCGGGTCAACATCTCCCACGTGGGAAGAAAGACGTTGGCCCTTTCAGATACGGGACGTCCAAACATTTCCGTTTCGTTTCGATTTTTGTAGATCGAATGCGATCGGCACGGCCGATTCGTCAGCGGTCCACCGTGGGTGTGAACACGGTCGCAGGCGAGGAGGGCTTCCGCAGGGCGTATCTCAGCGGGGGTAGTGGTGCAGGTCGCGATTGTAGGTGAATCAGCATGGCTAAGGACAAATTTGAACGGACCAAGCCCCACGTGAACGTTGGGACGATTGGCCACATTGACCACGGTAAAACCACCACGACCGGTGCAATCCTCGCTGTTCAAGCAGCCAAGGGTCTCGCCCAGGCGAAAGGTTATTCCGATATCGCGAAGGGCGGTACGGTTCGTGACGCAACGAAGACCGTGACCATCGCCGTGGCTCACGTTGAGTACGAAACGCCAACACGTCACTACGCACACATTGACTGCCCAGGTCACGCTGACTTCGTCAAGAACATGATCACGGGTGCCGCCCAAATGGACGGTGCAATCCTCGTTGTGTCGGCCGCAGACGGCCCGATGCCACAGACCAAAGAGCACGTTCTCTTGGCTCGTCAGGTTGGCGTTCCTTACATCGTCGTTTACCTCAACAAGTGTGACCTCGTCGACGACGAAGAGTTGCTCGAGTTGGTCGAACTCGAAGTCCGCGAACTGCTCAGCAAGTACGACTTCCCAGGCGATGACGTTCCTGTCATCCAAGGAAGCTCGCTGCCGGCATACAACAACCCATCGGACCCAGAAGCCAGCAAGGGCATCTCGGAACTCATGGATGCACTCGACGAGTACATCCCCGAACCAGCTCGTGAAG
>NZ_JBICHO010000328.1:0-18497 GCF_043100905.1 Rhodopirellula sp. JB055
GTCGCGCATGCGGAAAGATCAGATTGAGCACGTCCCTTGGCCTAAATTTCGTGCCCCCGCACCCCAATGTCAAGCTCCAACGGCGTCCTTCCCAACCTTCTTTGCGATAAAGTCGCATTCCGTGCCGTTAAACTCCGAAGAAACCCTCGCGTTTAGCTCAGCAGAACCTTCCGGATCAGCTCCTTCGGAACAGCTCCGTGCAGGCGTGGTAATGCACCCGCCCCGCCACCCCCTGCAAGGGGTAGAGCAGGTTCTTGGCAGATTTCCACATGGCACGTTTCTTCCAAAATCACGTTTGGGGGAGATTTTGGGGAGAGATCGAGCGCCACCAGTTCAGGCGAACGTTTTGAAGTTGCGCTTTTGCGTGAGGCATTGATTTTTTGATAACCCGACGCGTCAGCGAGGCGAAGTCAACATCGTTTTTCCCTCGCTGACGCTTCGGGTTATGAAAAATCTGACGCTTCGGGTTTTAAGAAAAGCGCAACTTCAAAAAGCGAACGCAAGGGTGAGGGCCGAACACGGGAGACAGCCCCCCTTGGCAGGGAACTGGTAAATCTCGAGCTGCACGAGTCCCCGGAGGACCTGCGTCTATCAAATGACGACATTCCCGGCTGAACAGTTGGTCGATCCGCACTACTCAGCGTCCGGTACAATCCTACCTGCGGCAGACACTCCTAATTCGGGGCGGCTGAAGTCTCGGGGGGAGCTGCGTCCGTGGTTTGCTTTTCCACCATCGCTGCGTCGATGAACTCTTGCAGTTCAGTGAGGGTAGTGCCGAGCTGCTCCCACTGGGCGGCTTCGATGGCCGATTCACCTTTGCTGGCAATATCAGACAACAGTGTCAGACCAACCGTTCCTCCCGATCCTCGGATCTGGTGCAGGTGCTTGCCGACCTGTTCCAAATCACCTCGATCGTAAGCATTGATGATGCTCGGCATCGTCTCGTCGAGTTGATCGACCAAATCGCACGCGAAGGTGTGCAGCCAATCGTAGTTAAAAATCTTTTCGTCAATCAGTTGTTCATCCTCGCTCGCCACAACAGTCTCGGCGGTGACCGTCGTCGGTTCAACGCTTTCACGCGATGAATCGCGATCAGGGCGCAAACCGTCTGGATCCGCTTCAACTGCGTCGGTCGTCTCTTGAAGGTTGGCATCCGACGCATCTGTCGCGACGGTGGATTGCACAAGCGTGTTCCGGGCAACACTCAATAGCAACGCATTCAAATCCAAAGGTTTGGTCTGGTAGTCCGAACAGCCTGATTGGCGACAACGAATTTCATCCCCCATCATGGCGTTGGCAGTCAATGCAATGATCGGCTGCTCAATCCCATTTTCACGCAAGCGAGACGAGGCCGTGTAGCCATCCATGACTGGCATCTGCATGTCCATCAAAATAATGTCGACCATCTCGGGATCGCTTGAGAGCGCATCCACCGCTTCTTTCCCATTCGTACGAGTGAGCACTTCTGCTCCCGCGTCTTGCAAGAACAAAGACAACAACCGGCGGTTCGTTTCGCAGTCATCCACCACCAAGACGCGGACACCACTCAAATCCACCTCCTCAAACTGATTTTCTTTCGCGACATTGCGGGCTGCGACCACGTCATCCGGACTGAGAATCCGAACACCGTCGGGGCACTCAACTTCAAATTCCAAAACCATCTGCGTGCCGACGTTCTCGGTGCTTGTAACGGACAACGCACCGTTCAGCGCTTCCGCGAGTCGTTTGCTGATCGACAATCCCAAACCGGTCCCACCGTATTCCCGCGTGGTCGACACATCAGCTTGCTTGAATGGCTCAAAGATCATTTCCGTTTGATCTTTCGACATGCCGATCCCAGTGTCCTCCACCGTCACATTCAACTTGGACGGAGTATGTCCCACTCCGATTGAAGTGGCCGCATCGGACGAAATGGAAATCGTCACACCACCTTCATTGGTGAATTTGATGGCGTTGCTGGTCAGGTTGGTCAAGATCTGACGCAAACGCGTCGGATCACTAAAAATTTCTTCGGGAACATCACTGTCCACTCGGATTTCCAACGTGATGTCCTTCTCGATCGCCTTGGACCGCATTGATGCAATGACGTCTTGCACCATCCAACTTGGGTTGCAAATCACCGATTCGGTTTCGATCTTATCCGCCTCAATCTTGGAGATATCCAAGATATCATTGAGCAGATGCAGCAGATGGAAGCCATTGGAATGGATCGTTTGCAAGTGCGACTGACGCTCCGCATCATCCGTCACGACGCCACGCAACAGCAGTTCGGTAAAACCTAGAATCCCTGTGATGGGTGTACGAATCTCATGGCTCATACGAGCCAGGAACTCACTCTTCGCTTGATTGGCTTCCTCGGCAGCCGTCTTGGCAATTTGCAGTTGGTCCCTCGTTGCGGTCAATTGCTGAGCGGTCAACTCGAGTTCTTTCGAGTGACGCACCACCGACTCGGTCCGTTCCAAAACCTTCTTCTCAAGATTGAGGTTCAAATCCTGGAGCTGTTGGAAGCTCTGCGCCTTTTCCATCGCAGCGCCGGCGGCGGATGTCAGGTAGTCGGCAATTCGAATTTCGTCATCGTCGTAAAGATTCGAGAATCGCTCGTTACTGACATACAGGTACGAAACCGTTTGATCGTTGACATCCACTGGGCTGCACAAAAACGTGCCTTGTTTGATCGTGGCAATGCCGTTGACAACGGTGTTCTCGACGTCGACCACCGCTGTTTGCCGGGTTCGATTGACTTCTTGCACCAAGGCCGCGTCGAATGGCATCTCGGGAGGCACCGTCCGAAATTCACCGTCTTCTGTTGGAACGACCAAGAAGACTTGCTCACCACGTAGGATCTTGGTCGCGGCCCGCCGCACCTCTTGATAGATTTGATCAGGAAGGACGCTGGTTGCAATCCGCCGTCCGGACGCGAGCAATGAATCAAAGCGATTCACCAATGACAGCGATCCGCCTTCGTTGACGTCATAGTCGTTGCATTCCAATTCCAAGAGTCTTCTGCGTGCGGTTTCAATAGCACCAGAATCCACCGGCCATCCAAACTCGGCTGCATACTCTGCATGCAAAAGGATCGTCTTGGCGTGAGCGACGACAGCACCCTGCTGCTCGGCAACTTGCAGGCTATATTGAAACGCCGCTTGAGCCGCCCGAAGCTTCCCTGCTAAAGCCAGATAGGCTCCGCGTTCACGGTACGCATGAGGAATCTCATTCGTAAATTGCTTGCTTACTTTCACGGCAGCTTTTGTCGCGCAGCCGAACTGATGAACCAAACGCAGACGACGTTTCGCACTACGAGGAACTTGGGTTTCCAACCTTCGTCGCAATGCTGTGCAATGCCACGGATACGCAGGGCTAACATAGGTGTTCTTCACCCGCGTCGCTTTGGCAACCGAGATCGCTTTCGCGAAAGAATCCACAGCGTCTTCAAACTGGTCGTGATAAAACTCCCGAACCCCTTTGGCAATCAGCACCTGACTCTTTCTTTGCGAGTCCGCCAGGTCTCTGTCGAGTTCGTTCTCGATCACCTCCTCCGGGATGTCGCCATTGGTCGCACGCGCCCAAACATCAATGATGTTCCCGGTGGCTTGATAATCACCACGTTTCAATTCGGAGTCAAAGTTGACCCGAGCTTGTTCCAACGCTTCTTTGTGTCTACCGAGCCGGTACAGCGACGCCGCCAACTGATACCGAGCAATGTGCACCTCCCAATAGTCGCCGGTGCGTTCAAGCATCTTCACAGCTTGACTGGCCTGGTCGACACAGTCTTCATATCTTGAGAACGAAAGCAGCAAGATACTTAGAAAGTTCCGCGTTTGCCCTTGTCCCCAAACATCACTGAACGCCTTGCGGATGTCCAAGGATCTACGTGCGTATTCGACACCACGTTTCTCCCAACGCAACAGTGTCATCACCGGCGCGTGTTCCGAATACGACTGCGCTAGGAAGCGAGTGGGTTGGAATCGTTCGGCAGCGTTCATCGAACGCAAGTGAGCCCAAAGTGTGTAGTATTTGTCGCGAGTGTACCAATACGCATGTGCGATCTGGCTGTACAAAGACAGTGTCATTTGTTCTTCTTCAGTCGGCTGCCCGCCGTACCGACCCAGAAAACAAGTAAACATGGAATTGCGAACTTGCCGAACGCCTTCCAGTGCGATGCGGGCCATCAGCGCCCAGCGATTGTTGCACACCGGTTGCCGAAGTCGTCTCAAGGAAGCCTCGAAGCATTCCACAGCCAGATTCTTGCTGCCTCGTTTGAAATGCAATTCACCGCTTTTCAGCAAGACCTTGGCATGCTCCGTTTCCGTTTGCGCTGTTTCAACCGCTTGGTCGAGCCAGGTCTCCGCCTTGTCATATTCACCTTGCAGCATCAGCACATCGCTCATCATCATCTGAATCAAGTGCTTCTTGGCTTGATCCGCATGCGAGATCGCGCGAACTGCGATTCGCAGTTGTTCTTCGGCGCTCACCAAAGAGTAGCTGTTTCGTGCAATCTCAGCGGCTCGCAAGGCGAACGGCAACGCCTGCTCGTGCATTTCAGCGGCGTCAAAGTGATAGGCCAACTTGAAAAACTCAAGCGGTTCATGCTCAACGTAATACTGACCAATTTGGCCGTGCATCGACCGAATTCGTTCGTCGGAAAGTTCCTGCAGGATCGATTCCCGAATCTTGTCATGCACAAACGCTAAGATCCGATCGGGACGACTCCATACCAGACGCTGAACTCGAGCAGGATGAATCGCCTGGTGGGCTTCCGCCAAACGAATCCCGACCAATTCCGCCGCCACCTCTAAATTGAAGTCGCGTCCGATCACCGCGGCGGACGTTAGCAATTCGCGAGTTTCCGGTGGCAGCCGTGTCAGTCGATCCACCAAGATTTCGCTGGCATCGTCCGCCGCTTGAAAGCTTGAGAGCTTGGCCTCGTCGAGGCCCCAACTCTTCGCGACCGGTCGCAGGGCATTTGATTCGACGAGTCCACGCACGATCGCAGATGCCATGAACGGACTGCCGCCAGCAAAACGCTGCACCACGTCAATCGCGGGTTTTGGCAATGGTCCTGCCATGGATTCAGCCAGTTGCTGCACCGCATGATCTGACAATGCCCCCAACGACAACTTAACAGGAAAACTCAACTCATCATTCAAACGGGTGCAAAGCCCCTCATCCGGTCGTGTCACCGCAAACAGAAACAAATGGCGTGAAGGGTGATCACAGATCGCTTGCAGAATTCGGAACGATTGATCATCCATCCATTGGCAATCGTCCAATGTGATCATCACGCTTGTATCGGATGATCCCAACTCGGTAAACAAGGTTCGGAAAGCAGCAACAATTCGGCCTTGACCAAATTCTTCGGGTCCAGACAGCTTCGTGCTGCTCCATCCAAAGGCCTTCGCAAGCGCAGGCAGTGCGGTCGTGACCTCCTGCCGATATGGTTCCAGACGATCGCGTGTGCTGTTCAACATTTCCGGATCGTTGGTCAAGTGTTTGATCAACTGATCCATCGCTTGCAGCCAAATGGCAGACGGTTGCTGATTGGCATCAGGAAGCGCACGGCCACGAAGAACCAAGAAACGTTTACGCGATGCCAAACGCGAAATTTCGTTCAACAGTCGAGTCTTGCCCATGCCAGACTCACTGCGCAGAAGCACCCGTTCGGAACGGCCATCCAAGACATTGTCCAACGACTTCTCGAGCGTGCGGACGTGTTCGTCTCGCCCGACAAATGCAGGGTCAATCAAGACCGTTCGTTTGTCCGCACTTCCGATCACGAAGTTTTCAGCCGTACCGCCTTCGGTCAGTTGACGATGAATTGCTTTCACATCGTGTAGAACAGCCGACGCACTCTGATAGCGGTCACGAGGTTCTTTGTGGATCAATTTGTCGACCAACGCGATCACAACCGATGGCGTTTCCTCGGGATAGTTCCCGCTTTCAGGATCCGCGGTCATATGTCGATAGAGGATCTCACTGACATCGCCGGCGAAGGCCGGTGCTCCTGTCAGCGCCGCATAGAGAACATGCCCGACCGAATACAGATCCGAGGTTTCGCTGATGTCGTGGTCGATGATCCCCGATAGTTCGGGCGAAGTGTAAGTTGCGCATTCGCGCGCCAACAAATCATCTTTGCCGAACAGTTCGGGACACCAAAGCGGCACGTACCCGCAGAGCACGGACCGACCGTCTTCCCGAACAATTATGTTGGACGGACGGATGTCCCGATGGATACACCCTATCCGGTGAATAGCCTCCAACGCTTCGCACAGATCACGAGCCAATAACATGGCTTCCGTTGCCGTCAATGGACGGTTGCGAAACCGCCTAGCCAACGAGGTCCCTTCCACAAACGGATAGACCACTCGAAGATGAGTCTCCCCCACCATGAAGTCGATGGGTCGCGAATAGGTTTCGCAGTGGATCCCTGATGTCAAACGGGATTCGGTTTTGAATCGGTGAAATCCCCGCTCTTGAAAAAACACCTTCGGGACTTCGCGGAGGATCACCCTTCCTCCTGTTGACGTGTCAATCGCCGAGAAGCATGCCACGATCGAGGCGTTGGAGAGTTTCTTCTGAACTTCGTATCGCTCGTTGATTCTCAGTTCGACGTCGCTGGGAGATAGAGAATGCACATTCGCCTCGATAGGTTTCGTGATAGCGTCACTGCGAAGAAGCGATCATGACATCGGGGCCTTGGTCACCGTCGCCTCGGGCGGGCAATCCAACGTGTTTGCGCAACGGTTAGAAATTGCCCTCGCAACAGTACCGCGCAAACTGTTGCCACTCCGTTCGAACTCAGAAAATGAGCACACTATTTCAGTTGACTTTCGAGAAAGTCTCAATAGTGTCCATACCATTGGTATAACCTGCGAGTGACGCCAGCCTTTGGCGTGAGCAAAACCAACGAAGAACGTTCGTTCGAGTCTCTCATTCTGGGCAAGACGAGGGGCTCAAGTGTTTTTTGGTGAACACGCGTTCTTGACATCTTTGCGGGGCTCTTGGAGAGAACATGCTTACATCAGTGAATGGAAAACCAGATCTCAGCTGGGAAGAAGACTATGACCAACGGGTGAACCCCGAGTTAATGACACAGCTATTGCACAACGCGATTCCTGTTTTGAAATCGGTTGAATGGAAAGTCACCTCCGTCACCGAAGGTTCTTGCGAATCGATCCTGCCACTGACAAAAGCATCCACCAACCAACACGGAACACACCAAGCCGCGTTGATTTCGTTGTCCGCGGACTACACCGGAGGACTTGCACTGACAACACTCTTGCGTGGGGTGCCGTTGGCTGGAATCCATCGTTGCAACGAAGAAGAGTCGGCCTCCCTTTGGTTGGCCGCGATGGACGTGAAGTACCGCAACCCGAGCACAGGCCATCTGGTAGGGCGATGCGACATCCCGGCCAACATCGCACGAACCGTCCAGCAACGCTACTTCGGCGGCAAGCGAGTGTTGGTCACCTTGCCAGTGATCTTCACTTCCAACGGTGAACTGGTTGCCGAAGCCGAAATGCGATATTTCGCACAACCGTCGATCCAGCTCAAACCGACAAAATCGAACCCTCGAATTTCTCCGATCTTCAAACAGAAACTCAAAGCGTCAGCGCGGATGATCGCGGGACTGCGAGCCTCGTCGGAAACCAAGAACATCCGAGTGGACCAAAGTCACGAACGTCAAGCCGCCGGTCCACATGGCGAGCTTTTGGCCACCCGGCTCAATGGCGTCCTGCCCCAGTTGAAGGACATGGTTTTGGCTCGGACCCGCCATATCGACGAAACGCTCCAGAGCATGGTTGGACTGGAACAAGTCGTGATCCTGGGGGTCGGTTTGGACATGCGTCCATTCCGGCTGAGCAATGAGCTGGGAGACCCCACCTTCTTTGAATTGGATCTACCGGAAATGCTGGAAGAACGAGAGCGTGTGACTTCCGCAATGGAACCCAAGGAAAACGTCAAACGACACACGATGGCGGCTGACTTCAAAGTCGACCAGATCTCGGAACTGCTTCTACAGAACCCTGAGTTCGATCCGAGCCGTTGCACCGCGGTCGTCTTCGAAGGCTGTTCGATGTACTTCACGAAAGAAGAAAACCAAAAGATCCTTCGCGATATCGCGTCCATTCTCGAGCACCCACAAAGCTTGGTTTGGTGCGATCTCGTTCGCGAAAATGTAGTCGAAGGAACGGTCCCGTCGCCGGACATCAAGAACTTCACTGACGGGATGGAAGAACTGGGAGAGCGGTTTATCTTCGGCAGCAACTCGCCGACCGACTTTTTCATGACCTGCGGTTTACCGCAAACCAATTCCATCACCGTGGGCGAGTTCCTTGGATCGCAAGATCCAGTCCTGGCGACGTATCAATTCGCCGTCGGCTCCAAGTGAATCTGAACCAGTTGCGTTTCGCCGCAGAGCCCATTCCGCGTGATGCAGTACCGACTCCTGTTCTCCCTTCCACGGAAGGGCGTCTTTTGAGCACGTGCGAAACTGTGACGCTTGTCTGAGTTTTGCGACACCAAATGCAGCGATTGCGCCGATTACCAGGATAACACTGGCCATTCCGCCGGTGCGTAAAAAACGGATCCATCGTTGGGGCAATTTGGATGTTCAAGAAACTTTTTCCCGTTACAGCACTGCTGTTTTCACTCTGTTGGGCGAACCAAGCATTTTCGCAAGGGGCCTATATCTCCGCAGCAGGCCCGATCAATCGGAGCATGGGAGGTGCATCCACTGCGGCTCCCATCAGTGCCCTGAGCGCGATGTACTGGAATCCGGCATCCATCAGCGGAATGGAACACAGCGAACTGGAGGTTGGTGTCGACCTATTGTTCACCGATCACAGTGTCACTTCCACGGCGGGCGGCGTGACCGGATCAACAGACGCCGACCCGGGTTCATTCCCTGTCCCCAACTTCGCTTGGACTCATCGACTGAAAGACCCACGGTTCACCTTTGGCCTGGGAGTCAACTCGGTCGCGGGGCTAAAAACCAGCCTTCCTGCAGACGCGACTAACCCAGTCTTGGCTCCGCAGCCATCCGGACTGGGACAAGTCACGTCCGAAGCATCATTTCTGCAGATCGCCCCCGTCCTATCGATGGCGATGACCGAGCGGTTGTCCGTCGCTGCAGGGCCGCTGATTACCACCGGACAAGTCGGTTTGGAACCCTTCGTGTTTGATTCCGCAAACAGTGACAACACCTATTCGTCTGGGCGAGGCAGCAGCTATCACTGGGGAGGCGGTTTTCAACTTGGAACGTACTACTTGTTGAGCCCCAGTTGGCAACTCGGAGCGTCGTATAAAAGCACCGCTTGGATGGAAACATTCGAATTCGTGAGCACGGACGAGAATGGATTGCCGCGGACCTTGACCTGTGACATTGACCTCCCTTCGGTGGTTTCGCTTGGAACTGGCTACACGGGAATCGACAACTGGCTGTTTGCTGCCGATTTTCGGTACTTCGACTACGCGAATACCGACGGTTTCGGCGATGAGGCGTCGTACGATGGGACAGGAAAGCTAGCTGGATTGGATTGGAGCAGCGTCTTTGCCCTGGCGTTTGGAGCCCAGCGAGCGGTGGGAGAGAAAACGTTTTTGCGTGCAGGTTACACCTACAACCAAAGCCCCATTCGGGAGAGCGAGTCGTTCTTCAACACCGCTTCCCCCTTGTTCTATGAGCACATGTTCAGCCTCGGTGGGTCGTACAAGCTCAACGAAAAGGTCGCGGTGAGTGCCGCGTGGTCTCACTACTTTGAGAACACTCGAACCGGAGCAATCATCTTGCCCGGTATCGGGGCGGTACCCGGATCCTCGGTGACCAATCGGTTGTCAGCCGACTTCCTCAGCTTCGGGATTGTCATGCAGCAGTAGTAACGTCGCCTGTGCCTCCGCTCGTCGTTGCAACGTTCCACTACCTATCGAATGCGTTCCGACCCAACATGCCTGCTGCCGCGAGGAAACCCGCGTCAACGGACAACCAAACCGGAATCGAGAATCACTCGCAATGCCCGCCCTGTTTGCGTGAACACGCAGCCAGCTGGGAAAAATGAAACCCTCTGACGGGCGAGAAAAGCCCGCAAATCAATAGACATGAAGCGCCATCGCGAACGTTTTTTCACCTTGCAACGACCAAACAGCCCAAATGAGTGCTCAACCTGAACAAACCCTTCGGGATGCCCCTCAATTCAGGAAAACCGAGCCGCATCGACCTCAATTCAGAACGATACTCTTATGGGGCAAAGAGCAAAGCTCGGTCAGCATCGATTCGATTCACCTTGGGGCAAAGGTGAGTCACCTTGGATGCTGGCCGAGCTTGCCTTCTTTCTGTGGCCCAGTTAACTGGCATGGTTTGACCAGGGTGACATGATCTCAGCAGTCAACCAGATTTTGACAAGTTGAGCCACACTGTGAGCGTCCAGCTTTTTCATCAGATTGGAACGATGCCGTTCGACGGTTTTTTCGCTGATGTCCAAGCGATTCGCAATCACCTTGTTCATCCTGCCCTCCACGATCAGTTCCAGCACTTGTCGTTCGCGGTTGGTCAAGCGTCGCAGTTGAGTCTTTGCCGCAGCGGCCCGTTTGCTCAGCAACTCGACATGCTTTCGATGAGTGATATCGAGTGCACTGGCTTGGATCCCTACAAATTGCTTGGAGTCATTCAGCAGCGGCGAGCAGGTAAGCAATAGCCAAACCAAATGCCCGTCTTTGTGCCAGAGTCGCACTTCCCGGCTTTCCGACGGGTTCCGGTGCAGAATCCTTTGGTCGATCAGTTCAGCACTTTCGGAGTCAGCAAGGTCGCACAGATTGACGCCGATGAGCTGACTGGGTTGCCTCCCAACCATCGAAGCAAAGTTTTCGTCCACCTGCAATAGTTTGCCGTCCAAGTTCAGAACGGCGGTGCCTTCGGTGTTGCTCACCACCATTTCACGAAATTGCCGTTCACTTCTTTCGAGAGCCGATAGCAATTCGACCTGATCGGTCACGTCCTGAGTGGTTCCACGCCGGACGACTTCGCCGTTGACATTGGTGACACCGACGGTAGCCATGAAATGCCGCCGCGGACCGTGAGCCGGATTGCTAGCGAAACGAAATCGCCGGATGTCGCCTTCTGAAAACGGTAACTGGTTCACTTCCGCAATCATCTCTCGATCGTTTGGGTCGACCGTCTCAATGAATTCATCGTAGGTGACTGTCCCGGATGTCGGATCTATGTTGTGCAGGTCATAGAGTTGCTTGGACCACCACGCGGAGTTCTTGCCAAACGCCCACTCCCAACTTCCGACCCGCGAGTTCGATTGAGCTGAGTCGAATCGGTCGATAGTCAATCGCAACTCCTCTTCCAAAGCCTTCCTTCGAGTGACGTCAACGGCCGTCGCTTGCACTTTTAAAGGGACACCGTTTTGCTCCGTTGCCCTGACGAAGGTGAATCGGAACCAAGTGGTTTCACCTTGAGAACACTTCAATGGGATCTCTTCCGCAACCTTTTTCTTCGCCCCGGAAAGCAGACACTCCAATGCGGAGTCCAAACGGGCGCGAGCAAAATCCAGGATCAGGTCTCGCAGTACAAGCGACTGCAGTCCTTCCACTTCGCACCCGAGCATCTTTGCAAACGTTTGGTTGACACGATGCAATCTTGTCGTCGCCACATCCATTGCGATGAAAGCGATTTCAAACTCGTCCAAAGCGGTTCCAAGCGAGGCAATGGACTGGTGCGCCACATCAATTCGCTTTTCGATCGACCTCTCGTTCTTATCTTGTTGCTTTGCCGCCATTTGCTTGCCCAACACAATATTTGCCCATTCATTCATCTCGCCTGAAACCACCTCAACCCACAATCCCCTGACCGCGATCCGCGAAACCAGTAACAGGTCGACATTTCAATGGCGACCGCCAACGATTGCGTTCAACCGCAGAGAAATTCAGTCTAACGCCTTCGATTCTTCGGATCGACACCCATTCGTTACGGTCGCTTTAATATACACCATATTTCCGAAACGACAGCCGAAAGACTCTGAACCGACGTTCATGATGCTGTCATGAAAACGCTCCCAGCCCTTTAGATTCCTATCCGAAAGGAACACAGCGAAACCGTGTGAGCCCCCTGAACACGAAGACATTCGTAATGCGGTCTGAGATCCAACTGCAGATTGACAGCACGTCCGGTGCAACGGGTGCCATCTATTTGCAGCCCTCTCGCCATCCGTTCTATGCGAAATATCTTGGGTGAAAACCGCAAAACGAAAATTATGCAGTCGACCGAAAAATGTCAGGAGTGAGTTGCCGCGGATGGCAATCGCTTGAATTGACCTCAACTCGATGGGAACGAAAGCAAAAGGAGTTCCTCGATAATTGGTTGGAACGGTCTACAGGCTTTCGAGATATCGAATCAACTCGTTTTGTTCTTCAAGCGTCAACTCTCGTGGCAATTGATGCTGAAACTCTTGGATCACGTCTTTCAACTCCGAGGCGCGGAGATCATGGAAAAGTCCGTGCAGATGCCCCACGCCTCTCAACGACGGCGGATTGAACTCCGTCGTCCCGCGTTCATCTGTGAATCCAACATCGTAGGTGCCGTCGGAAGTCAGAATGGTTCCCGCATGACACGAGGCGCAATCCAGTGACTCGAACAGAACGCGTCCTTTCGCCACCAGTTCCCGATCAGCATCCGTCTCCGGGGCTCGAAACACGGGAGCGGCAGGGATGGATTCCAGGAACGCGACCAAGTCGTCGACATCGCGTTCACTCATCTTCCGACCTTGCATGGTCAATTTCAAAGTCTGCAGAACCTGTGCCTTGATCACCGACTTATCGCCGACCCAAGCCCATGGCGCAGTTTCGCCAACCCCACGCAGTGAAAGAATGCGTTTGGGTGCTCCCTCCCCGCCGTCACTCAACGTGTCGGCCAGGGAACCGCTGGTGTGCCCATCGGTGTGACAACTGTGGCAACTGTACCAACCTCCCCTTGAAAGACTGGCGTCAAAAAACAACTGCTCGCCACGATCTCTGGCCAGCAACGGTGGTGACTGGCCAAGACTCAGTGATGTTGCCGTCGCATACAACTGACGTTCGCCTTCCGGGGCATCGGGACCAATTTGGTAACTCGTTGTCGCAACGTCTGTGCTGCGTGGATCCACCTCTGGGTCATCGGATGATCGATAAGAATTGCTTCGATAAGCAGCCGCGTCAGACGGTTCGAAACTGGAAACGTCGTTCCCGTCGTCACCTTCATATTCCGCTTCGTACGCGTCGTATTCCGCCTGTTCCGTCTCGGAGTAGGCCCCAGCGTCGCGAGCGATTTTAGGATCTCGGGCAATCGCAACCTCATCCGAAACCACAATATCGCTCGACAGCACTCTCTCTTCCGTCTTCGTCTGCGGTGACTTGTCGTGGAAATCAACGCGGGTCAGCGAATCAGAATGTTGGTTGACGACGAGAAATCGATCTTCCGAAAACTTGGCAATGTCAACGGGACGTCGTCCCGCAACGATTCGTGTCACACCGATCCCGCCCGGTTCGACCACACCAATTTGTCCCAGACCACCAATCGTCACGATCAATCGACCGTCGTCACGCATCATCAATGCGTTCGGGTCACCAGCTCCGCGAGTGTTGTTGCCGACCGCGATGAAGCGTCCACCATTCATCAGACTGACCTTGGGATCCGCGATCGCTGCAACAGTGATCTCTCGCATCGCATCCGAAACCATCGACCCCCAAATGATCTCGCTGCTTCGAGGTGGCGCAATTTCATTGATCAACTCATGCGTGACATACACGCGCGTTTGATCTGTACTGAGCGTCAACCCGCGAATGTTGTTGCCAGGAATCTCTCGGATCGATTCGACGCGATAGTCCTTCAAATCAATGACGGCGACGCGTGGGCCGAACGCGTCGGCGACCATCAACCGATTTTCACCTGGAAGGATCAATTGCTCCCGCGGAGAAAATGGCAGCGACACATTCGCAATGACCTCGGGCGTCTGCCCATCGCCGTCCGGCAGGTTCACAAAGGTAACGGCTCTTTCCCAAGTCGAACTCACAGAGCACCAATCACCGGCTTCCGACGCGCACACGGTAGTTGGTTCATGCGGGAGCGCAAGGCGCCATTCAATCGACGGTCCCCGCTCGTTCAACAACACAGAGCTCAACCAACCATCTTGTTCCGTCAGCAACAAACGGCTGCCGGATGAGATGAGGTCGGTCGGGGTTCCTCTCAATCGATATTCGCCGCTGACACGAAGCGAGTCCGAGTCGATGAAGCTCAACGTTCCGCTGCGACCATTGGCAACCACGGCCAGACCATCGCCCGCGTTCACAACCGCGATTGGGCGACGCAGCAGAGCCGTCTCAGCATTCACCATTGGCAAGGCTTCCCCGAGATCGCTTGATTGATGGATCGGCGCCACCGACTGTTCCGCTGGCTGTTTGCTCCAACCCGTTTGGTTCCAACCCACAAGGGGCGCCCCAAACAATCCAAGTACTCCAAGGGAACAGGCAACAAATCGACGTGCACGAATGATGTTCTGGTTCATGGCAACAGTATGACCCGATCGTTTCGCGGTGTCACGCTGACATGCCGTCAAAAACGGCGGTTCGAATGGAACCAGTCCAATTTGCCGCCGACACCTCCACGATGCATCCCATGCTATAAAGCCACTCAGAATCCCTCCCCCCTCTCCCTCCCGCCAACCATTCCTCTCCGGAGTCTGTTGTGTCCCGCCCGGTTCGTATCTGCTCGCTTTCTCGCGCCGCCCATCGCGCGGCAGCGTGTTTCCTGTTGACCACGATCAATTGCTTTTTCGCCACCAGTTCCACGTCCAACGCCGCAACCGACAACGCGAATGCTGCTGGACAACCGACCATCGTCGACGTATTTGTTCCCAACCAAGATGGCTACCCGGCCATTCGAATCCCCTCCGTCGTCACGACCCGAAAGGGCACGTTGCTCGCTTTTGCTGAAGGACGCCAGGGCGGCGATCACTCTCAAAACGACCTGATCATGAAGCGGTCGCTCGACAACGGCCACACGTGGAGCGAAGTGATGGTTCTGAACGACCAAGGCGATCTGTCGCTGAACAACCCGCAAGCCGTCGTGCTGGATTCCGGCAAAATCCTCTTGATGTACCAGCGAAGCAAACTGGGCGAACACAAAGCGTCGGACGGCTACGGCCCCGACTCCTTCTTCACCTTCATCCAAACCAGTGATGACGATGGGCAAAGTTGGTCAGAACCACGCAATGTGTCCAGGCAGGTGAAGCGAGAAAAGGGCGTCACCAGCGTCGCGGCTGGGCCCGGAATTGGGATTGTGTTGCAACATGGCCCGCGAAAAGGGCGGATCATCATGCCATTCAACCAAGGTCCTTTCAACAATTGGCGGGTTTACGCCGTCTACAGCGACGACGATGGCCAAACTTGGCACATGGGTGACGTGGCTCCTGGGGATGGCAAGGGTCACGGCAACGAGGTCCAAATGGTCGAACTGTCCGACGGCCGCGTGATGCTGAACGCTCGCTCGCAAGGTCCGGGCGCGACCAAACAACGAAAGATCGCCATCAGCGATGACGCCGGCCAAACCTGGTCCAAGCTCGCGATTGACGAACAATTGATCGGTCCCACCTGCCAAGCCGCCATCCTGCGATACTCCTGGCCATCGGAAGGCAAGAGCCGAATTCTGTTCAGCAACCCATCCTCTCAAAGCCGACGCGACCACGGCATGTTGCGAATCAGCTACGACGAGGGAAAAACTTGGCCGAACCAAGTCAGCATCTACCCGGACGGTTTCGCGTATTCATGCCTAACGCGAATGGACGATGATCGCATCGGAGTCTTGTTCGAACGCGATGGGTACAAAACCATCAGCTTCACCGCCATTCCACTGTCCGCTCTCGAACCACCCGCATCCAACACTCGCTCCACAACCAATGACACGGAGGCCAACTGATGGTTGACGAATCACTCTTGGTGCAACGAATGTCCGGCCGAAAACTGTCGGGCCTGATCGCCGCCACCTACACTCCCATGACAGCCAGCGGCGACTTGAAACTGGATGTCATTCCACAGATGGTCGAAAAGTTGCTACTCGACGGAATCTCGGGGCTCTACGTTTGCGGCAGCACCGGCGAAGGCATGTCACTGACCACTCCCGAACGCCAATCCATCGCGGCCGCCTTTGTCGAAGCCAGTGGCGGACGTTTGCCTGTGATCGTGCAGGTTGGACACAACAGTCTGCGAGAATCGCAAACGCTCGCGGCCCATGCCCAACAGGTTGGCGCCGATGCGATCTCTGCCACTTGCCCTTCCTACTTCAAAGTTTCCACGACCAGGACGCTCGTCGACAGCATGAAAGAATTGGCATCCGCTGCACCGGAGACGCCGTTCTACTACTATCACATTCCGATGCTGACGGGATCCAGCATCGACATGCCGGAGTTCCTCACCCAAGCGGATGAAGCCATTCCAACACTGGTCGGGTTGAAATACACCGATACCAAACTGTTCGAATTCCAACGCTGTTTGGAATTGGCCAATCGGCAATTTGACGTCGTTTGGGGCTGCGATGAAATGTTGCTGGGCGCCACCGCGACCGGCGCCCGCGCCGCGATCGGCAGCACCTACAACATCGCCGCGAAACTCTACCGTCAAATGACGCTGGCCCTGACCAGCGGTCAACTCGACGCGGCTCGAAAATGGCAATCCCAAGCGATCGAAATGATCAGCACCATCGGACGCTACCCCTTCCATCCCGCAATGAAAGCGATCTTGGCAATGCAAGGTTTGGATGTTGGCCCCTGTCGCCTTCCGCTCGAATCGCTGTCTTCGGCGCAAGCAAAATCGTTGCGAGAAGAATTGCAAGCGATTGGTTTCTTTGATTGGTGCCGCGTCACTGCAGAACCGAGCCATTCATGAGTCAATGCAATTCCAAATCCTCGCCAAGTCTGGCGGGGACTCTTCCCTCGGAGCTGCTTCATCGGATCCGCTTTCTGAGTTCGCTGACGATCATCACACTGGCCAGTCTTGTAGTGGGAAATCTTGCGTTAGGATGTCGTGCGGGGGTCGCGAAATATGACGCCAGCGACTGGTTGGACTGGAACGAACTTCCCCCGATCCCGGATCCACTCGGCGTGGCGGGTCCGTTTGTCGGAGTCGATGTGAACGAACTCATCGTAGCTGGTTGTGCCAACTTTCCACACCGAGTCTGGGAAACCGACAAAGTTTGGCATGATTCCATCTACGTGTTGACGGATTCCAGCGACTCGCCTGGCCACACGCCTGCGTGGGTCGACGCTGGTCATCTCCCACGGGCGACGGCCTATGGCGCGTCGGTTTCGATCCCACAGGACGTTTCCTCCCACCATGGTTTGCTTTGCATCGGAGGCAACGATGCCAACTCTCCCTTTCGCCACGTGTACCTACTGCAGTGGGACACCAACACTCAGTCCGTTCAGCAACTTGAATTCCCTTCGCTGCCCGAGCCTTGCGTTCATGCCTCAGCCCAGAGAATTGGGCACATGGTCTATGTCGTTGGCGGGCAACGCGGCAGCGACCTTGCGACTGCGACTTCTGGTTTTTGGTCGCTCGACCTGAGCCAATCAGTCGATGCCAGTTCGCTGAAGTGGAACCGCCTTCCCGATTTCCCCGGCGTTCCCCGCGCTCTTCATCTGACTGCGGCACAGCACGATGGTTACGAAACTTGCCTGTATGTTCTCAGTGGTCGTCGACAAGCGGAATCGTCCGTTGAATTCCTGACGGACCACTGGGCCTATCGTCCCAGCGTCCAAACGTGGCAGAAAAAGGCGGACGTCCCTCAATGTGTGATGGCGGGCACGGCGACGCACGTCGGCCAGAGTCACATTGCCGTGCTGGGCGGTGATGACGGAAGCCTATTTGGGCGAGCCGGCCAATTGAAAGACGATCACCCTGGTTTTCAGAAAAAGACATTTGCCTACCACACCATCACCGACACTTGGACTGAAACCGGCACCAGCCCCGCGAATCAGGTCACGACCACGGCGGTTCACTGGAACGATTCGATTGTGGTTGCCTCGGGTGAGATTCGCCCACGGGTTCGCACGCCTTCGGTGTATCAAGTCACCATCTCAGAACCCGATCGCAGCTTTGGCACGCTGAACTACATCGTTCTGTTTGGGTATTTGTTGTCGATGGTCGGCATCGGTGTCTTCTTCGCTCGGCGAAACCGTACCACCGACGACTACTTTCGCGGTGGCAGTCAGATTCCTTGGTGGGCGGCTGGATGCAGCATTTTCGCGACCATGCTCAGCTCAGTGACCTTCACTGGCATCCCGTCCAAAGCCTACGCACAAGATTGGACGTATTCGGTGGGCAACTTCACGATCCCGTTGGTGGCGTTTGTTGCGGTCTATGTTGCCATGCCGTTCTTTCGCCGGATCGATGCCACCAGTGCTTACGAATACCTTGAGAAACGATTCAACCGATTGGTGCGGTGGTTTGGCAGTCTGAGTTTTTCACTGTTCCAT